>NZ_FMFG01000013.1:38598-66092 GCF_900066275.1 uncultured Faecalibacterium sp.
TTGCCCCCTTCGGGATGCGAGTGGCGCTGCTGACCGGCGGCATGAAGGCCGCTGCACGCCGCACCACCCTTGCCGCCATCCGGAACGACGAAGCCGACCTTGTGGTGGGCACCCACGCCATCCTCAGCGAAGGCGTAGAATTTGCCCGGCTGGGTCTTGCCGTGATCGACGAGCAGCACCGCTTTGGGGTACGGCAGCGCGGAATGCTGGCCGAAAAGGCCGCGAATCCGCACCTGCTGGTGATGAGCGCAACGCCCATTCCCCGCACGCTGGGCCTGCTCATCTACGGCGATTTGGACATCTCCATTCTGGACGAGCTGCCGCCGGGCCGCACACCGGTCAAGACCCGCTGCATCACCGGCAAAAAGCGGCGCGACCTCTACCATTTTCTCGATCAGGAGATCGGGCGCGGGCGGCAGGTGTATCTGGTCTGCCCCGCCATCGAGGACACACCGGATGGCGGGCTGAACGCCGTTAAGAGCTACTACGAGGACATTGCCAAAGCCCTGCTGCCGGAGCGCCGGGTAGGCCTGATGCACGGCAAGCTCAAACCCAAGGAGAAAGCTGCCGTGATGGAGGACTTCAAAGCCGGACGGCTGGACGCACTGGTGTCCACCACCGTCATTGAGGTAGGTGTGGATGTGCCCAATGCCAGCGTAATGGTGATCGAAAACGCAGAGCGCTACGGTCTGAGCGCCCTGCACCAGCTGCGCGGCCGCGTGGGACGCGGTGTAGCGGAGAGCTGGTGCTTTCTTGTCAGCGACAACCAAAGCGAAAACGTACAAAAGCGGCTGAAATTTTTGTGCAGCACCACGGACGGCTTTGCGGTGGCGCAGTACGATCTGGAGACCCGCGGCCCCGGCGACTTTTTCGGCAGCCGCCAGCACGGCCTGCCCACCCTGCAGATCGCCGACCTGATGAACGACACCCGCACCCTGCACGCTGCGCAGGCGGAAGCCGTTGCCATGCTGGCCGACGACCCGCTGCTGGAAGCGCCGGAGCACGCACTGCTGGAACAGCAGGTGCAGCAGATGTTCGAGAAAGCCGGAGCCATGAACTGATCCGGAGTTTTTTTGCGCACAAGCAACAGCAAATGCAAAAGCCGCTGCACGGCTGGTGCAGCGGCCCCTGTTATCGAACGGAACGCTTTGCGTGCCGTTCGCCCATGCTTATCACATCGCAGAACACGCAGCGGCTTTTGGTGGAAAGCTGGGTATCCTTATGGTAGCAGCCAAAAAACCACTTGTCGTAGGTCAGCTTCAACAAAATTTTATCCAGAAAGCTGTGCAGCTGGTTGGTCTCGCCGCTGGCAAGGGCGGTAAAATCCAAAAATCTGCTTGGCGCATCGTGGGTCAGCACATAATCCACTTTGTAATCGCACGCTGCAAGGTTCTCCTCACAAAAGGCGTATTCCTCCTCCGAAGGCATTTCTTCCCTCCACCAGTTCACGCCGGGTTCCCGATCCTCCACATCCTGGCTTTCCGCACCGCCAAAGCACAGGTATTTTTTATTCTCCAATTCCAGCACGCTGCCGCGGCACACATGGTACACATTGCCGCCCAGTGCCTGCACCTTGCCGCCAAAGCGTTCCTCGGTGGGATACTGCTTTAAAAGGTCGTAGTTTTCGTGGCTGCCGTCCAGAAACAGCAGGGTATACGGGCGCTTGCGCAGCCAATCCAGCTTTTTCTGTTCCTCCTTGCTGCCGTCCCACACAAAGCCAAAGTCGCCCAGTACCACCACGGTATCCCGTTTGCCCAGCCAGCGCAGCTTGCCGTGCTTGAAGCGGTCGATGTCGCCGTGGGTGTCCCCTGTCAGATATACCATTCCTGTCCTCCCTGACCGGATGTGAAATCGGCACAATAAGCCTTGTCACACCCCGCCAAACCTGTTATTATAAAGAATACAGCCTTCCGCTGTGATCTCGTTCTTACCCGGCGCACGGCGCTTGTGCCGTGCTGCCTGTTGTTTTATATTATCGCTTTTTAAAGGAATTGTCCACATGAAACGTATTTTTGCGCTGGTTTTGTCGTTCGCTGTCCTGTTCAGCTGCCTTGTGCTGCCCGCCGGGGCTATGTTCGATCCCACCCCGGTCTATCAGGTGCAGGCACAGAGTGCCTATATCGTCAACACCGATACCAATATCATCGTCTATGATAAGGACAGCACAAAGCAGGTATCCGCCGGTGGTCTGACAAAGTACATGACCATTGCCCTGCTGCTGACCAACTATGCCGACCATCTGGACGACACCTTCCAGATGCCCTTTGCCATCTCGGATTACGTTTATAACACCAACAACGCCGATATGCGCTCCAACGAGACCTTTACCTACCGCGAAGCCATGTACGCCATGCTGACCCGCAACGCCAACGAAGCCGCCATGGGCCTTGCTTATGCCCTTTCCGGCGGCGATCTCGCGGGCTGGGTGAGCCAGATGAACACCCTGTCCCAGCGCATCGGCACCACCGGCAGCACCTGGACGGATGCCTGCGGCATCAGCAGCGGCAACGTGACCTGTGCCGTGGATATGTACCTGATCCTGCGCTATCTGATGAGCTTTGATGCCTTTGTGGAGGTTTCCGGTGCGCCCAGCTTTACCATGCCCGCCAAAGAAAAACACCGTTCTTCGTCTGTTCTGGTCAGCCAGAATGCCGCGCTGAGCAAATCCAGCGGCGGCAAATACTACCGCAGCGCCATGCAGGGCGGCATGTGCGATGTGACCGCATTCAAAAGCGACAGTGGCAATCAGAGCTATGTTTCATGGGCCAATAAGGATGGTGCCACCTATATTTTCTGCGTGATGCAAAGCCCGGACACCTGCGACGATTTCGGCTACGCCAACCGTCGCCCGGCCCTGTGCGAGACCGTGAAGCTGATGGACTGGGTGTTCGACAGCTTTTCCATTCAGGCCGCGCTGGACACCGACCTTACGCTGGCCGAGATCCCGGTGAAGTATTCCTCCGATACCAGCTCCCTGCAGCTGTATCCCGCCGACAGCATGATGACCCTGCTGCCCTCCACCGGCGACGGCAGCGTGACCCAGAAATATTTCCACCTGCCGGATTCCGTGTGTGCCCCTGTCCAGCAGGGCGATGTGGTGGGTACCGTGGAGCTGAAGCTTGCCGGTGAGACCATTGGCGTGGTGGACCTGATCGCCGGGCAGGATGTCAGCCGCAACCCGCTGCTGTTCACTGTGGCGCGTTTTCAGGAATTCTTAGGCAGTCTGTACCTCAAAGTTGTAATAACATTGAGTATTATTTCCATCATCATCTACTTTGCGTGGGTTCTTTTGAACAACTGGAACCGCCGCAAGCCCACCAGAAAGATCCGCCGCCGCTGAGCTTTGCACCGTTCAGCCGCATTTTGTGGAAAAGTGATGCAAAAAGCCCCGTCAGCCTTTTCAGGATGACGGGGCTTTTGATTGCGCCAGCAGGAGTCGAACCTACGATGGGGGAGTCAAAGTCCCCTGCCTTACCGCTTGGCGATGGCGCATCGTGCAAGATATTATACCATATTCTTTGTTTTTTCACAAGGGGAAGGTTCCACTTTTCCGCTTTTGCGGCGGCTCTGTGCCGCCTTTTACAGCCTGCAATTTGTGAAAAACCAATTTTTTTCATCATAATAACAAAATGCGCCCATTTTGTTGCGCTTTTGTTACGCTATATGTGGTAAATATAGGATTGAATAAACCTCCTCTTCCCGGCTTTTTCGTCTACTGCCTCATGGCGGGGACATCGAGGTCTGTTCTGGTGTTTCCGTTCCCGGCAGGCACCACATCCCAATTTGTCAGGAAAGCGAGGAGTCATATGAAAAAGATCTTGAAAATGCTGGTCCTCGGTCTGCTCAGCGCTGCACTGCTCTGCTGTGCACTGCCCTCTGCCTTTGCCGCAGAAGACAAGGATTCGCAGGTCTACACCATTGGTCTGGATGCCATGGGCGGCAGCAGCTCCGCTGTGGCAGTCACCACCAATCTGAGCGGCAAACTCAGTGCCCTGCCCGCGCAGCCTGCGCTGGAAGGCTACACCTTTGACGGCTGGTATACCGAGCCGGTGGGCGGCACAAAAATCAGCACCTCTACGGTGTTTACCGGTGATACCACTGTGTACGCACACTGGACCGTGAAAAATGCCACCACTTCCACCAGCACATCCACGCCCGCTCAGCCGGAACAGACCGCGCAGGAATACGATGACGGCCCGATTCTGAGCGTTCTGACGGTAGCCGGTGCTCTGATCACCACGCTGGCCGTGGCTGCCTTTATTTAAGTCTTTTCACACACTGTATCAATTTTATCAATAGAAAGGAAAATCTCCATGTCTACTATGAAACTGCCCGCAAACTATGCCTCCATCAGCGAAGAGGAAATGGTCTATCTGGACGGTGGTGCCCGCGACGCTTACAACAGCTTCCTGAATGTCGGTAAGGTGTTCAACGCCATTGCCCGCATCTTCTCCGGTGCAAGCTCCATCATCAACAATGTCAACGTGATCTACCAGTCCTTCCTGACTCTGGGCGATCTGCTGAAGAGCTTCTGATCCGGCTTCTATTTTCATCTGTTTTTCAAGAACTGTCTCCGTTGTGGGGACAGTTCTTTTTGTTTTTAACGCATTTTAATCGTTTACATCAAAAGAAACAATTTTTCTTTGGCTTTGGCAAAAAAATGCACGGAAAAGGCATTTTTGTTACGCTTTTGTTACGCATACTGTGCTAACATATAAGGTGGAAGGTCATTCATCAAACTGGCGCTGTCGCGCCGAAAACTGATATATCAAATGTGGTTTTGTGGTACGAAAATTTTCGTATTTGTCGAAAGTTTTCGTTCGCCTAATCCGACCACTTTTTGCGGGAGAAATCGATCATTATGCCAGACCGTGAACTGCGGCACATGCGCCGCACCGAATTAGTCGAGATCATTCTGGCGCTCAAGCAGAGCGAGGACCGGCTCCGGGCAGAAAACGCTGCCCTGTCTGCCCAGCTGCAGGAACGGCAGATCCATATTGAAAACGCAGGTTCCATTGCGCAGGCTGCACTGGAGCTGAACAAGGTGTTTGAAGCGGCGCAGGCTGCGGCTGATGAATACGTTGCATCGGTGCTCGCAGCAAACAAAAACACCGATGCCGCTGCCAGCGCTCTGCGCGCTCAGGCGGAAGCCGAAGCCCAGCAGATCCTTGCACAGGCACAGACCGAGGCTGCGAACCTGAAGGCCCGCACCCAGCAGCAGTGCGACGCGGAAACGGAAGCCGCCGCACGCAAGCGCGCCCAGACCGAAGCGGACTGCAAGGCAATGCTTGCCCGGACGCAGCAGGAGATCCAGCAGCGCCGGGCCGCTTTTGACCGCCGGGCCAGCGAACTGCTGGACGGCTATCACAGCACGGAATTCCTGCCGGAGGAGCGTGCCAAATGAAAGAGCAAAAGATCAGGTTCACGCCCATTCCATCCACAGCAGAGGTGGAAGCAGAGCGCGAACGTCTGGCCTACCGCAGCCGTTATATGCGGGTGCTGCGCAGCACGGTCTACACGCTGCTGGTGGTCGCAGCCGTTGCCGTGCTGCTGGCCACCCTGTTTCTGCCGGTGCTGCAGGTCTCCGGCGACAGCATGAACCCCACTCTGCAGGACCGGGACATCATTCTGCTGGTCAAGAGCAGCGACATGAAGACCGGCGACCTTTGCGGATTTTACTGGCAGAACAAGCTTCTGCTCAAGCGCATCATCGGCCTGCCCGGTGATGTGATCGAACTGGACGAGGACGGTGTGGTCACTGTGAACGGCCAGACGCTGGATGAGCCATATGTAGATGAACTGGCTCTGGGCGAATGCGACATCAAATTTCCCTATCAGGTGCCGGAAAACCGGTATTTCGTACTGGGTGACCATCGGGCCACCTCCATTGACAGCCGCAGCAGTGTGATCGGCTGTGTGGAAAAAAGTCAGATCGTAGGCAAGGTTTTTTTGCGGGTATGGCCCTTGTCCAACTTCTCGTTGATCCACTAAGGAGGTTTAGGAATCATGCGGGATATCGTGAAAGAATATCAGAAAAAGTTCCGTCGGAACCACCAGCGCGCCAGACGCTATACTGCGCTGCTGCTGGCACTGGCGCTTACCACCAGCCTGTTCGTGAACTGGCAGCTGCACGGCGTGGGCATTGCCAAAACGGCCGAATATCTGTGCGGCGAGTTGGAGCACGAGCACACTGCTGCCTGCTATGAAAAGCAGCTGGTGTGCGGCTATGAGGAAGGCGAACCGGAGGACTGGAACGCCACCATGACGGACGACGGCATGTCTTTTGATGATACATTCGACATGGATGATGATGCGTTGGGCGTGGATGCGGATGATCCCGGCATTGCAGCCCATTCCGCAGAGCCGGAGTACATCTTTGTGCCCCATGAGCACACCGACGACTGCTACCAGGAAGTGCGGGAGCTGACCTGCCTGGAAGAAGAGCACACCCACGACGACAGCTGTTTTGATGAGGATGGTGTCACCTTCATCTGCGATAAATTCGAGCACACCCACGACGACAGCTGCTATACCACCACCTATGAGCTGGTGTGCGGTCTGGAAGAGGGCGAGCTTGTAGAAGAAGTGAACCCCGATTATGACCCGGTGGCCCTGTTTGAGGAGCCGGTGGCCGCAAAGCCCGTGGTGGTCGATCCTGTGACCGAGCCCCCGGTGCACCACCACACCGATGCCTGCTACGAGGAAGTGCTGGTCTGCGGCCTGCCGGAGCATCACCACACGGTGAACTGCCTGTCCGACCCGCTGGACGGCACGCAGGACGAGGACGAATGGCTGGCACAGACCGGCACCACGCTGAGCGGCAACTGGGCCGACGACCTGCTGGCCGTAGCCGAGAGCCAGCTGGGATATGAGCAGAGCGAGCGCAACTTCCAGCTGGACGATGCCGACGGCGAGACCGTGCGCCACTACACCCGCTACGGCAATGACTACGGCAACGACTACGGCCCATGGGACGTGATGTTCCTTTCCTACTGCCTGAAATATGCCGATATCCCCCAGAGCGCTATCCCGCAGGTTTCCAGCGTGCTGTCTTTGCACAGCCAGCTGCGCAGCGCGCTGTACAACGAAGAGACCGGCAGCGGCTATGCCATGGATTTTGACGGTGATCTGCCGTCTGATGCCGCAATGCCCGGTGATATCGTCATTTACAATGGCACCGTGACCAAGGCTGTGGCCGCGGAAAGCCAGCCGCTGCAGGTGCAGGATGATTCCGCCGATGCCGACATTGCCCTGCTCTCCATGGATGCTGCGGCCACCACCGACACCGCGCCCCACATTGAGGAATACACCGTGGATGCCAGCACCGTTGGCATCGTGAGCGATGTGGACGAAGATTTCGGCACCCTGACCGTGATCTCCGGCGATGTGGATGGCAAGGTGGCTAAAGTCACGCTGAATGCTTCGCAGGTAACAACGCTGGTGTCTGTGGCAAATGCGCAGCAGGCCGATTATGGCGTTGCTACGCCGGATTACAAAGTTGAAGATGACGCAGATGCCATTACCACCATCAAAGGTCTGGATGCACTGGATCACCTCACTGCTCTGAAGGTGCAGCGCAAGAATGGCACTGAATACGAGGATACCAACGTCACCACCATTTCGGAGCTTCTGCACAGCAGCCTTACCGTCACAGATATCCCGGTCAAAGAGATCCAGGACAACGATTACTGTGTCCATGTTAAGCTGCCCAAGAGCTTTGATGTGCTGAACGATGAGCTTATCTCCGGCAAACTGGAAGATACCGGCAATTATGACACCTGCGGCAGCTACCGGCTGCTCAAGGGGAATGACGGCTGCTGGTACGCCGTGCTGCGGTACGACCAAAACTATATCCAGCAGAAAGAGGAGACAGCCGCAGGCGCGGATACTTCCGATGCCAAGGTCACCAGCAACGTTGCCTTCAATTTCCAGTGGAACCAGAGCGAGGTCACCAGCAGCGGCTTTAATCAGATCGAGGTCAACAAAGATTACGCCCTTGATATCACCATCAACCCGGATGAAACCCCCGATGAGGATCAAAAAGACGATACGAACTATGACCTTAACCAGAGCGTGAAGGACCCGCGCTACGATGGCAGCGATGCCTACCTGGATTACACTGTTACGCTTGTGGTCAAGAACGAACAGGCCGGCCCGCTGACGCTTGCGGACAGCATGACCCTGCCCACCGGCATAACCGCCGAATATGTCGAAGACTCGCTCCAGCTCAGCATGGAAAACGGCAATACAACGCTCGGCATCACTTGGGAAAATGTTAATGATGAGCGCAAGATCACCTTGGGTTCTGCCGGTTCCCCCATTGCCGCAGGCACCTATTCTATCCGCTACACCGTCAAGCTGAAGGACGTTGGCGAAACGGCTGTTGACGGTGAAGTAATCAATAACATCAGGATTCTGGATACGCCCATCAGCGATGATGCCGAAAAGTCGGTAAAAACCGACAGCCTTGTGATCACCAGTCAGGCCGATCCGTCCGACTACGAACTTCCCTCTACCGGCGGGGCCGGTACCAAACTGTATACAGCAGGCGGCGGCGCGCTGATGCTTGCCGCTCTGGTGTGCGGGGTTTGCAGAAAGCGCAGACGCGAAAGGAGGGCACGTTAAAAAGCCTGCATCCTTCCTGACACGGCGGCAAAATTGATTCTGCGCCGGAAGCAGACCCTGAAAATAGGAATCAGAAAAACTTGAAAGGAGACTTTCGCAAATCATGATGAAGAAAGTAATCAAAAAGCTGCTGGCCGCACTGCTGGCAGTTGCCATGGTGTGCGCCATGGCGATCCCGGCGTTTGCATACGACACTAAGGAGGACCTCGACACAAAACACGAGTACGACGCCTTCCAGATCTTCAAGGGTGATGTTAGTGATGACAATACGAAGATTTCCCACGTTGAGTGGGGCAAAAACATCCCTCATCCTGAGGATTTTCTGCCCAAATTGAGGGCAGATTCTACCCTCAGCAGCGAGTTTGCCAACGCAGATAGCCTCCAGAAAGTCGTTGATGTTATGAAGGACTGGAAAACTTCTGATGATAACAGCATCGCTTTCGCGCGTTTTGTATGCAACTATATCTACACGGATTCCAATGCAGACTCGGTACCCGTCAAAAAAGGTGGTCACACCGGTGGCTTCGAACTTGATGATGCAGGTTATTATCTGATCGTTGATACTAGCCCCTTTAGCGATGGCGATTCCTATCATGCCTACAATTCCTTCCTGTTGAAGGTTAACAAAGCACACTATCACGTTCAAATTACGCCTAAGGTTGTAAAGCCCACTGTTGAGAAGAAAGTCTACGACAACGACGATAATAGCTCTTGGGGTGACAATAACGGTTGGGGCAGTTCCGCTGACCATGCGATCAACGAAGAGTTCCAGTTCAGGCTGATCGCTAAGTTGCCCGCAAGCGAAAAAGGCCGTGCTTACGATTACTATAATGAGTACGCTGTTCGCTTCAATGATACCTTGTCCAAGGGCATTACTTATGACAGACTCGATAGTGTAGTCATTAATTCCAATGGCCACACCTATGATATCCCCAAAGATTCTCCGAAGTATAACGTTGATGTTAGCCATCTTGAAAGTGATCACTCTTTTGTGGTAAGCATTCCTGATGTCAAAACCTGTGTTGAAGATCCAGAGTTCAATTTGAATAACGGCGCGACTATTACGGTCACCTATACTGCACACCTGAACGAAAATGCCGCTGTCAATGGCTCTGCCGATAACAAAAACAGCGTACGGCTCCAGTACTCTAATAACCCCAGACCCGACGGCGAATACTGGGGCTACACTCCCAACTACACTCCCGAAAGCGAAGTCTATGTGTACACCTACCAGCTGAACAACACCAAGTATCACGATAGAGCTGAAAAGGGCAACGAGTTGAAGGACGTTGGCTTCCGTCTGTACAGCGATGCGGATTATAAGAATGAAGTGGAGCTCTACCAAGACGGCGAATTCTACTACCCCATCAAAAACGCATCCAATAAACAGGCTGTTGAAATGAAGTCTGCCGAGGATGGCACGTTCAACGTTAAAGGTCTGGACGCTGGCACCTACTACCTGAAGGAGACCAAAACTCCTGCCGATTACAATCCCTGCGATGTACCCCCTGTGATCATCAAGGCAAACCACAAAGGAAATCAGGTTGATCTGAACGGTTCCACCCTGTCTACCACCATCATCAACAACAAAGCCGGCGGCATTACCCTGCCCTCCACCGGCGGCATCGGCACTACCCTGTTCTATGTGGTCGGCGGCGGCCTGATGGTTGCGGCCATCGTTCTGCTGGTCACCAAGAAGCGCATGGAGAACAAGTAAGCTCCATTTCCCCCAAGAACCCGGAGCAAAGGGGCCGCAAGGCCCCCGCTCCTATCCTTATAACATTAGGGAGTAGCCCATGAAAAAGAACAAAAGCACCATCATCCTGATCCTCGTCTTTTTCGTGGGTCTATCCGTGATGTTATACCCCACCCTCAGCGATTACGTCAACCAGCTGCATCAGTCCCGTGCTGTGGCCACCTATGCCGAGGATGTGGACAATCTGACCGATGCCGACTACAGCGCCTATTTCGAGGCGGCAGATGCGTTCAATGCGCAGATCGCCGCCGACCCGGACGCGTTGTATTTTCCGCAGCGCTTTCCCACCTACGAAAGCACGCTGGATGTGACCGGCACCGGCATTATGGGCTACATCACCATTGAAAAGATCGGTGTGGAGCTGCCCATCTACCACGGCACCAGCGATGGCGTGCTGCAGATCGCCGCAGGCCACTTGGAGGGCACCAGCCTGCCGGTGGGCGGCGAGAGCACCCACGCGGTCATTTCGGCCCACCGGGGCCTGCCCAGCGCCAAGCTGTTCACCAATCTGGACCAGCTGGAAGTGGGCGACACCTTCACCATCACGGTGCTGGACCGGGTGCTGACCTATGAGGTGGACCAGATCTCCATTGTACTGCCCACCGAGACCGACAACCTCAAGGTGGTGGACGGCAGGGATTACGTCACCCTGATGACCTGCACCCCCTACGGCATCAACTCCCACCGCCTTCTGGTGCGCGGACGGCGCATCGAAACGCCGGACAAGCTCAAGCACATCCGTGTAACAGCCGATGCCATCAAGATCGAACCGATCATCACAGCTCCCATCATGGCACTGCCCCTGCTGCTGGTGCTGCTGCTCTGGCTGCTGTTCTCCAACCGCAAACGCAAATCTACAAGAGGTGAAAAACATGAAACGCACTGATCTCAAAAAGCACGCTGCGGCCCTGCTTTTGGTGCTGTGCCTTCTGGTAACAAGTGCGCTGCCTGCCCTTGCCACCAGCGCAAACATCAAGCTGGTGGACAGCAGCGGCAATCCCACTACCGGCACCATCCACGTTACGCTGTACGACAGCGCCAACGATAAGGCGCTGAGCGGCGGCAAGCTCACTTTGTACCGTGTGGCCGAGGTAAAGCGCCAAAACGGCAACCTGAGCTACGAATACTGCGGCGATTTCTACGGCTGCGGCATTGCGCTGGGTGATTTGACCGACAGCACCCTTGCGGCCCAGCTGCAGGAGTATCTGCACCAAAGCGCCGAGGGCACCACAAAGACCATTGATGCGGACGGCAGCGTAACCTTCCGTGGTCTGGAGCTGGGCCTGTATCTGATCGTGCAGACCGAGGCTTCCAAGGGCTATGAGCCGATCAATCCGTTCCTTGTCTCTCTGCCCATGGCGGAGGATGGCAAGTGGAATTATACGGTGGATGCCAGCCCCAAGGTGGGTGCTTACACCCCCACCAAGCCGGACACGCCGCCTACGCCCCCTACCCCGCCTACGCCCGATCATCCTGATACGCCTACCCCGCCGGATAACCTGGTCTCTCCCGGTAATCCGGACAATCCCGTGGCTCCGGGCCATCCGGACAATCCCGTGGCTCCGGGCCACCCGGATCATCCGGTAGCACCCGGTAATCCAGACAGCCCCGTTCTGCCGGGCCACCCGGATAATCCGGTAATGAGCGGTCTGCCGCAGACCGGTCAGCTGAACTGGCCCGTGCCGGTGCTGGCTGTCAGCGGTGTGGTGCTGTTTGCATTCGGCTGGGCGCTGGATCGCAAGTACCGCACAGTATAATTTTATTCTGATACAACAAAGAGGACCCGATGCAGATGCATCGGGTCCTCTTTTTCGGTTTCTTTTATGCAGTCAGGGTTTACTGCTGCTGTGCCTGCTGCTCGGCGCGCTTGGCTTCCAGCGCCAGAATGGCATCGCGGCGGCTCAGGTTGATACGGCCCTGCTGGTCGATGTCGGTCACCTTGACCACGATGGCATCGCCCACAGCCACCACATCCTCCACGCGCTCCACACGCTTGGTGTCCAGCTTGGAGATGTGCACCAAACCTTCCTTGCCCGGTGCGATCTCAACGAAGGCACCAAAGTTCATCAGGCGGGTCACCTTGCCCTTGTAGATGGCACCGATCTCGGGGTCCTCCACAATGGTCTTGATGGTAAAGATGGCGCGCTTTGCGTCCTCCTGATCCACAGCAGAGACGAACACATGGCCGTCCTCCTGCACGTCGATCTTGCAGTTGCAGGTAGCGCAGATGTCCTGAATGACCTTGCCGCCCTTACCGATCACGTCCTTGATCTTATCGGTGGGGATCATCATGCTGAACATCTTGGGTGCGTAGCGGCTCAGCTCATGGCGGGGCTCTGCGATCACCGGCTTGATGATCTCGTCCAGAATATACAGGCGGCCCTTGCGGCACTTCTCAAAGGCCTCGGCAATGATGTCGTAGGTCAGGCCATCGATCTTGATGTCCATCTGGATGGCAGTGATGCCCTTGCGGGTGCCGCCCACCTTGAAGTCCATATCGCCGTGGAAGTCCTCCACGCCCTGAATGTCCAGCATGGTCATCCAGCGGTCGCCCTCGGTGATCAGACCACAGGAGATGCCGGCAACGGGTGCCTTGATGGGCACGCCTGCATCCATCAGGGCCAGCGTAGAGCCGCAGATGGATGCCTGAGAGGTGGAACCGTTGGAGGAGAGCACCTCAGACACGCAGCGGATGGTGTAGGGGAACTCTTCCAGAGAGGGCAGCACGGGTACCAGAGCACGCTCTGCCAGTGCGCCATGGCCGATCTCGCGGCGGCCGGGGCTGCGCGGTGCGCGGGCCTCGCCCACAGAGTACGGCGGGAAGTTGTAGTGATGGATATAGCGCTTGGTCTGCTCGTCGGTCAGGTCGTCCATGAGCTGGTTGTCCTTGGTGCCGCCCAGAGTGCAGGTGGTGAGCACCTGCGTCTGGCCGCGGGTGAACATACCGGAGCCGTGCACGCGGGGCAGGATGCCCACTTCGGCAGCCAGCGGGCGGATCTCGTTGATGCCGCGGCCGTCCACGCGCTTGCCCTCGTCCAGCAGCCAGCGGCGCACCACGAACTTCTGCATCTTGTAGCTGACCAGATCAAGGTCTGCAGCGGTCAGGTCGGGGTACTCCTCGGCGATCTTGTCCATGATGGGCAGCAGAGCGGCATCGCGCACATTCTTGTCGTCGGTGTCCATAGCGGCCTTGAAGTCGTCCAGATACTTGTTCTGGATGGCGTGGAACACGTCCATATCCAGACCCACCACCTGAAAATCGATCTTCTTCTTACCGCGCTCGGCCACGATGCGGTTGATGAACTCAATGGTCTTTTTGATCTCCACGTGAGCGGCCTTGATGGCGTTCAGCATGGTGTCCTCGTCCACCTCGTTGGCACCGGCCTCGATCATGACGATCTTATCCATGGTGGCGGCAACGGTCAGGGCAAGGTCGCTCACCTTGCGCTGCTCCTGCGTGGGGTTCAGCACGATCTCGCCGTCCACCAGACCCACCTGCACGCCGCCGATGGGGCCGTTCCACGGGATGTCGGACACAGCAGTGACCAGAGAAGCACCGATCATACCGGCGATCTCAGGGCTGCAGTCGGGGTCCAGACTCATGACGGTCATGGTGATGCACACGTCGTTGCGCATCTCCTTGGGGAACAGCGGGCGCATGGGGCGGTCCACCACGCGGCTGGTCAGGATGGCGCGCTCACCGGGGCGGCCCTCACGGCGCATAAAGCTGCCGGGGATGCGGCCTGCCGCGTAGAGCTTTTCCTCATACTCGACGTTCAGCGGGAAGAAATCCACGCCTTCGCGGGGCTTGGGGCTCATGACCACATTGCACAGAACGCAGGTCTCGCCGTAGCGGATCAGCGCACTGGCGTTGGACAGACCGCACATTTTGCCCATTTCTACCTTGAACGGGCGGCCTGCCAGCATGGTCTCGTAGACCTTGTAGTTCTCAAAGGTCTCTCTGCGGGAACCAAATTCAATTGCCATTGTTTTTGCCTCCTTGTTTTTTCGGATTTTTTCTATCCAAAAGGCGGTGGCACGCGCATCATAGCAATAAATCCAGCGTCCATGCCGTTCACATCCGGTTTTGTTTGAGATATTTCCCCCACCGGGGGAATGTCTCTGCCGTTGATGTGAGCCGTCCGCGCCATGAAAAAGCATTCGGGGCACAGGCGTTCGATTTACTGCTGCAATACGCAGCCGCTGCCATTTGTATACAAAAGCAAAAGGCAGGCACCTTTGCGGTACCTGCCCTCTGTTTAAATTACTTACGCAGACCCAGAGTTGCGATCAGAGCACGGTAACGCTCGATGTCCTTCTTCTGGAGATAAGCCAGCAGATTGCGGCGGCGGCCAACCATCTTCATCAGGCCGCGGCGGCTGTGGTGATCGTTCGGGTTCTTCTTCAGGTGCTCGTTCAGCTCGTTGATGTGAGCGGTCAGCAGAGCGACCTGCACTTCGGGAGAGCCAGTGTCCTTCTCGGTCAGAGCGACTTTGGCCATAACTTCCTGCTTGTTCATAGTTACATACCTCTTTATAAAATTTTATGTGCCAATGGAACAGCGGCGGGAAACGGCATTCCCAAAAAGCGGGCATACTCCCAACCCCGTACCACGGTAACAGATACAGTATACCAGAACCCTGTGCAAAATGCAAGGATATTTTTTGCATCCTGCCTTTATTTTTTTACGTACTGGTGCCAGTACAGCTGCACCTCCGGCAGCTTCTTTTTGCGCAGCAGAACTGCGGTGGGGATCAGATACAGCAGCACCGAAAGCAGCATGGATGCATCGTAGCCGCTCACCGCATCGGCCACGGTAGTGGTGCCGTACAGCCCACCGATGAGCATGGACGAAATATCCATGGCACCGTGCAGGAATACCGTCACCCACAAATTGCCGGTGCGGAAGTAGATCGCCGCAAAAAGAGTGCCCAGCGATGCTGCAAACACGCACTGCATCAGCACACCGAAGGGTGCCGAACTGAGGATATTGGTCAGGTGCGCCGCACCAAACAGCACACCGGACAAAAGGCAGGCCTTCCACACACCGGCGCGGCTGGTGCCAAAGTGCTCCAGCAGGGTCTGGGCAATGACACCGCGGAAGATGAATTCCTCGGCCACACCCACCATGGCCATGCTGACAAGGAAGGTGCAGATGCGTGCCGCAGGCTGCAGCACGCCGTTCTCCGGACGGCCCAGCACCAGCGACCCAAAGGCATTGTAGCCAATGAACACCAGCGGGTACATGCCCACCAGCAGGCCATTGAAAAAGCCGCTGCCGCGGCGGCGCAGCAGCCCAGCACGGTCTGTCCGTACCAGAAACAGCACTGCCACCATGGCCCCCACCAGCTCCTGCAGAGTGCTGTAGAGGTATGTATCAATGGACGCAAAATCCGTCCGAAAAAGAACCAATGCAATGGTAAAGACAAGATCTGTTACAAACAGGCTTGCCAGAAAGACCACTTCTGCCAGAACGCAGAATAAGATCGGGTGCGCTTTGCGCAGTCGTTTGAGCATGGGATACCCTCCTGAATCGTTGATAGTACTATTCTAGCACACTTTACCTTAAAACGATATAGCACGCGCAAAAAAGGCAGTTTTCCCTTCTGCTGTGCCGCAAAGCGTTCACTTTTTCAAAACAAAGATCTGTTCAAACTCCTGCGTTGTCAGCAGCGAAACATCCTCATAGCCGCCCTGTCGGGCAACGTTCCACGCAGTTTCCATGTTCTGGGCCGTGATCTGCTCCACCTGTTCTGCCGTCACGAACTGCCACAGCCCCCGGCCTCCAATGAACAGCACCAGCGTATCATTTTCGCCGGTGTTATACTGCACCAGCAGCTCACTGGAATCGTCCGGCACCACACAGACCTCCTGAAATTTGAGAAGCTCCTGCACGCCGGAAGTGAAACTGCCAAGGTCCCCGGTAATATCCACGCAGGCGGCCTGACTGTATTGTTCCAGTTCTTTGTCTATCTTATAAGTACCGCTGTACATGCGCTCCGGCTCGATCACAAATGCAAGCACGACCATTGCAAGGCACACGATCTGCAGAATGCGCTTTCTGGTGCCTGCACGCAGCGTATCCAGAATGGAGAAAAGGCCGCAGCCACAAAACAGCGCTTCCAGCGGCTGCAGATGGTACACATACCGCAGCGACTTATACGGCGAGATCACCGCGATAACCAGAAATGCAGCAAGCGCCGGGACCGTGATCAGCTTGACATCCCCGGGGATCAGCGTAGTGCCGCGCAACTTGCCCGACAGCCAGCGCTGCCCCAGCTTCGTCAGGATCAGCACGGCCATAATGCCTGCGCCTACAGCAAAGCCGACGATGCTCCAGCCGATCAGCTCCAGCGGGCCTTTGGGGTACTGCGCCAGATCAAAAAGATTGCGCGTTGTAGCATCCAGTGAGTTCGTATTCTGCGAGTGCAGCTGTGTATACCAGCACGGAAAGGTGAGCAGCATTCCGCCAACGCCCGCAAGTGCCGGAAGCGAAAATGCAGCAGCATTTTTCCATTCGCGCCGGAACATCAGGTAAAGGTCATATGCTGCGCACAGCAGGAAGGCATAGACCACAAAGAAATACTGGGTCATCATGCCAAGATAGATGGTTACACCGATCAGAAGATATTTGGGCACAGACGGCCTGCGAAGAGACTTTGCCACCAGCAGCGCAAGCAGGATCGTCAGCAAGGTCATGAGCATATACATGCGCACCATCGTCACATTCGAGATCATTTCACGGTTGAACGCATACAATGCACAGACGAACAATGCTTTTTTCCAGTCTGCAAACAGCTCCATGCCCAGCGCATACAGCGCTGCCAGCGTGCCGCCCAGCAGCACAAAATTCATCCCAAGACCCGTCCATTTTGTAAAGCTGCCCGGAAATAATGAGCACACCGTGTGCAGCAAAAAGTAGAACAGCGGCGGATGAATGTCCTGCGTCTGATTATAGTAGACCGACGCATAGTTGAAGCGATCATTTTTCTGAACCGAAATATAATTCACAAAATCCTGTTGTTCAAAAACTGCTTCCGGGAGATTTCCATCAAACGAATGCTCACCATTATAATACCAATTCAAAAACGGCGCATAGCTGCTGTTTGAAAGGCCGTAGGAGTAGATCTCATCCAGAAAGAACCCCTCTTTCCGCACAGCCCACCAGCCGCAAAGGCAGATCAGAACGATCACAAAAAGCGCGACCGCCCGTTTTTTCTTTTTTATTTCCTGCATAGTTTCTGTTTTTCCTCGCTTTTTTGTCCGTTCTGCAGCCAAATATGGCTTTGCTTTTCCAGTATATCATATTTAGAACACAAGTCAAAACTTTTCGGGTTGCAGATCCCGCTGCTCCTAGCAGCATGCACCCTGTTAGACATTCCTAGCCGGTGGGACCCACGGGCTAAACAAAGCCATACTATGGCTTTGTTTGCGGTGCTTCGCACCGCCGCCCTGTTCAAATCCCGCGCGGAAACAAAAAAGAACCAGTACACGAATGTGTACTGGTTCTTTTTGGTCGGAGCAGCGGGATTTGAACCCACGGCCTCCTCGTCCCGAACGAGGCGCGCTACCAACTGCGCTATGCCCCGAAAATACCGCAGCCAGTTGAGACTGCGGTTTTCTTGGTTGGGGATGAGAGAATCGAACTCCCACAAGTAGAGTCAGAGTCTACCGCACTACCACTATGCAAATCCCCATTATTCAGTTTGTCTGCCGCGCCGTGCGCTGCTGACAAGGGATATTATACTCAAAAGGCCCGCGCTTGTCAACCATTTTTTTATTTTTTCTGCAAAAGTTTTCCCGCTGTTCTCCTGCCCGCAGAAATGCACCGTGGAAGCGTGTAAATTTTCTGCGCTTCTCTTGACAGCAGCCCCCATCCGGAATAATCTTATACTATAAACAGGTAGGTCTCCGGGCAGACTGACTTTGAAAGGCAGAACGCGCGGCGCTGAATACCAAATGAAAGAGGGCTTTTGAATGAAAAAACGTGTTGGAATCCTGACCTCTGGCGGCGACTGTCCGGGTCTGAACGCCACCATCCGCGGCGTAGCAAAAGCACTGTATGCCCGCATGGGCGATAACGTGGAGATCATTGGCATCCTGAACGGATACAGCGGCCTGATCAACGGCGACTACAAGGAGATGTGCGAGGACGATTTCCGCGGCATCCTGACGCTGGGCGGCACCATTCTGGGCACCAAGCGCACCCCCTTTAAAATGATGCGTGTGGTGGAGGACGACAACATTGATAAAGTTGCCGCCATGAAAAAGACCTACAAGGAAGCCAAGCTGGACTGCCTGCTGTGCCTGGGCGGCAATGGCACCCACAAAACCGCAAACCTGCTCTCGCAGGAGGGTCTGAACATCATCGGCCTGCCCAAGACCATTGATAACGATATCTATGGTACCGACGTGACCTTCGGCTTCCACACCGCCGTGGACATTGCCACCGATGTGATCGACCGCATTCACACCACCGCAGGCAGCCACAGCCGCGTGATGTGCATTGAGATCATGGGCAACAAGGCCGGCTGGCTGACGCTGTATTCCGGCATTGCAGGTGGTGCAGATATTATTCTGCTGCCGGAACAGCCCTATGATATCGACCGTGTGTGCTCTGCCGTGGAACGCCGCGCAAAGAAGGGTTCCAACTTTTCCATCATCGCTGTGGCCGAGGGTGCCATCAACTGCGAGGAAGCCGGCATGAAGCGCAAGGAATGGATGGCAAAGCGCGCCGAGGCAGGCTTTGGCACCACCGCCACCAACCGCATTGCACAGGCCGTGCAGAAAAAAACCGGCATGGAGACCCGTGTGTGCATCCCGGGCCACATGCAGCGCGGCGGCAGCCCCAGCGCCTACGACCGTGTGCTGGCCACCCAGTTCGGCAGCTATGCGGCAAAGCTGGTGGAGATCGAGCGCTACGGCGTGACCGTTGCCATGGTGAACCGCCATGTCACCGAGAACCGTCTGGCCGACATTGCAGGCAAGACCCGCAACGTGCCGGAGAACTGCGACCTGCTCACCGTCGCCCGCCGCATGGGCATCAGTCTGGGTTGATTACCATTTGAATGCTCTCCGCTTTGCTCTGAGCATTTTTAGCGGAATAATTATTTTTTATTGGGGATTCCTGAAAATCTGCGGATTTTCAGGAATCCCTTTTTCACCGGAAGGGTCCCAACCGGCAGATGCTTCAAGCAAACGGAATGCCGTTTTCCGCTGCACCCCCTCCCGTGAAAATGCAGATCCCGGCAGACCGCAGTCTGCCGGGATCTGCTCTATTCAGAAATACTGTTTCCGTTGAAGATGGCCAGAGTGCAACGGCGGCCATTCAAAATCGTCTGCCGGACAAATCAAAGGTCCGTCACATCATGCCGGGTGGGCTGGCCTTTTTCAAAGGCAACTGCGCTTTCCAGCACACCGCGCACCATGCTCTCCACATCCTCGTGGGTGTAGAAAGCCGTGTGGTCGGTCAGGATCACATTGGGCATGCTGCGCAAAGCCGCCAGCTCCGGATTCGGGATCACATCGCCCATGCGATTATAATAGTACAGGCCGTTCTCATTTTCCAGCACGTCCAGGCCCGCCGCGCCAATCTTGCCGCTTTCCAGCCCGGCGATCAGTGCATCGCTGTCGATCAGCTTGCCGCGGGCGGTGTTGATGATGGTCACGCCCGGCTTCATGCTCTCAATGGCTTTGGTGTCGATGAGATGGTGATTCTCCTCCGTAGCGTTGGTGTGCAGAGTGATGACATCGCTTTCCGCCAGCAGGGTCTCCAGCGGCACATACTCGGCGATCTTCTTTACCTCGTCGTTGGGGTACAGGTCGTAGGCCAGCAGGCGGCAGCCAAAGCCGGACAGATGCTGCAGCACCGTGCGGCCAATGCGGCCCGTACCGATCACACCCACAGTGCAGGTGGAAATATCGCGGCCGATTTTTCCCTGCAGGGAGTAGTCCTGCGCTTCGCCGCGCTTGAGGATGTGCCCTGCCTTGCGCAGGCTCATCAGCATGAGCATAATGGCAAAGTTTGCAACGCCGTTTGGCGGGTAGTCCACATTGGCCACCTTCATGCCCAGTTCCCGGGCCGTCTCGCGGTCTACGTGGTCATAGCCGATGGAACGGCAGCAGATGGACTTTACGCCCAGCTCGTGAAACCGCTTGACCATGGGCGTGCTCATATCACAGGGCGTTACCGACACGGCATCATAGCCCTTTGCCAGTTCAGCGTTTTCCAGCGTGGGATACTCCTGCGTAGAGCCAAACTCAACGTCCAGCTGCGGTGCCAGCCGCTGCGCGATGCCCAGCTCATCGTAGGGGCGCAGGGTGTAAAAAAAGACTTTTGTTGCCATAAAACTTCCCTCCCGGCTTATTTTGTACCTATTGTAGCACGTTCTGCACAGATGGATGCATTTTACTGCATGAATTTTGTTCACCTTAAAAATGAGGATTCATCTTTCCATATGAATGCGCGCAAAACAGTTGTAAATTGTCGGAAAAGAGGGTATGATAAAGGGACTGGGAAGTATACATCACTGAAATATAAAAGGAGTGTGCCTTATGCGCGCTTATGAACGGCTTTTGAATTATGTCCGGGTGCATACCACCTCGGACGAAAACTCCGGTACGCACCCTTCCGCTGAACGGGAGTTTGACCTTGCCCGCCAGCTGGTGGAGGAGATGAAGGCCCTTGGCATGGAGGATGCCCATGTGGACGAGCACTGCTACGTCTATGGCACCCTGCCTGCCACGCCCGGCTGTGAGAATCAACACGCTCTGGGCCTGATCGCCCACATGGACACTGCCGACGATGCCAGCGGTGAGAATGTGCAGCCCGTTGTGTGGGAAAACTACAACGGCGGCGACGTAACTCTGCCCGCCACCGGCATGGTGATGAAGCCCTCTGTGTTCCCCTTCCTTACTTCCATGAAGGGCGAGACCCTCATCACCTCAGACGGTACCACCCTGCTGGGTGCCGACGATAAGGCCGGTATTGCCGAAATTTTGACCGCTGTTGAAACCATTCAGGAAAAAGGCCTGCCCCACGGCAAGCTGTGTATCGCCTTTACTCCGGATGAAGAGATCGGCGAGGGTGCAGAGCTGTTCGATATTCCGGGCTTCGGTGCCGACTTTGCCTATACGGTGGACGGCGGCGATGCCGGCTCCATTGAGTATGAGAACTTCAACGCCGCTTCCGCCACCGTGACCATCCGCGGCTTCTCGGTGCACCCGGGCACCGCCAAGGACACCATGATCAACGCTTCCAATGTGGCCATGGAGTTTCATCAGGCGCTGCCCATCACCGCCCGCCCCGAAACGACCGAGGGCCGGCAGGGCTTCTACCACCTGTGCCAGATGTACGGCGATGTGACCACCGCAAAGCTGGGCTACATCCTGCGCGACCACGATGCCGCAAAGCTACAGTTCAAGAAGGACAACATGCTGGATATTGCCGAATTTTTGAACGGAAAGTACGGCGAAGGCACCGTGACCGTGGAGATCAAGGACAGCTACCGCAACATGCTGGAAAAAATCAAGCCGCATTTCCACTTAGTAGAGACCGCCCGCAAGGCCACCCGCATGGCCGGGCTGGAACCGGAGGAAATTCCGGTGCGCGGCGGCACCGACGGTGCTATGCTGAGCTGGAAAGGCCTGCCCTGCCCCAATCTGGGCACCGGCGGCTTCAATTTCCACGGCGTATGCGAGTGCATCACCGCTGAGCGCATGGACCGCTGCACTGAGATCTTGCTGAACATCATAAAGCTGTACGCAGAGTAAATTTTATTTTTCAATATACAAAAAAGTGGGTGCTATTTTCGGATAGCACCCACTTTTGTTATACTCTGACGCTTATCTCTACGACTCCACTCGTGAAAATGCATTTGGAGCAGCCCTGCGGTTGCGTAGCAATGAAAGCCCCAGTGGGGCTTTCAAGCAGGCGAGCGGTCTGCGTTAGCAGATGGAAGGGATTCGCCCTGACAAGCGTCAGGGCTGCGACAAATGCGAAAAATAAAAATCAAATTCCACTGAACATGCCCAGAGTACAACAACGACGACCGCTGCCTGCGGCAGAAGCAGGGAGGAGTTGTTGGGGCCGCGGCCAGCAAGACACGAATGCCGCTCAAGGCATGAAGTGGATGCTGGGAGCCGCAACTCTAGGAGGGCATTCAAAATCGTTTAACCAACGTTGATATGCCCCACCGGCATGATCTTCCGTTTGTTGTCGTCCGGCTTTGCTGTCAGGCTCATGGCCAGCGACACCGGGCCGACACGGCCCATGAACATGACCAGCATATACAGGATTTTTGCGCCCCGGTTCAGCTGAGCGGTAACGCCCACCGAAAGGCCAACTGTGCCAAAGGCAGAGCAGGACTCGAAAATAGCGTCAATGACCGACACAGCGTCCGAGGTGTTATAGAACACCACCACAGCCGAGCCAACCGCCGCCAGCCCGCCGAGCACGATAATGGTCAAAGCACGATAAACCGTCTTGGACTCGATGTGGTGCTCTGCGATCACACAGTCGTCGCGACCCTGAGCCACACTGCGGATCGTCAGGATGATCACAGCGAACGTAGTCACCTTCACGCCGCCGCCGGTAGAGCCGGGTGCCGCACCAATGAACTGCAGCACGCTCATCAGCAGTTTGGTGATGGGGCCGCAGGCCGCAAGGTCGATGGTATTCATGCCCGCAGTACGAGTGGACACCGACTGGAACAGTGCCGCCATCAGCTTGCCGGGCACAGAGAGCCCGCCCATGCTGGCAGGATTGTTCCACTCCATCAGCGCGATGAGCGCCGCGCCGCCGAGCCACAGGATCACCGAGAAGCTCAGCACCACCTTGGCCTGCAGGGAAAGCCGGTGCTTTTTGCGGTATTGACCGATCTCCACCCATACCATGAAGCCCAGACCGCCGGAAATGATCATGAACATCACAACGGCCTGAACATAGTAATTGTTCACATAGGGTGCCAGTGAGGAATACTGGCCGAACCGGCCAAACAGATCAAAGCCCGCGTTACAGAAAGCCGAGATGGCCGTGAACACGCTCACCCAGATGCCTTCCAGCCCGAACTGCGGCACAAAGGCGAACAGCAGCAGCACAATGCCAATGCCTTCAAACAGGCCAGCCAGTCCCACCACGATCTTCAGCACGTCCTTGGCCTGCGCATATCCGTCCGCTGAGACGCTTTCTCCCAGCAGCCGCAGATCGCGGAAGCCCATGCGCCGCCGCATAGCCAGCGCGAAGAAGCTGGTGAGGGTGACCAACCCCAGACCACCCACCTGAATGAGCAGCAGGATCACCGCCTGCCCAAAGTAGGTGAACTGGGTCCAGGTATCCCGCACGATCAGACCAGTAACGCAGGTAGCGCTTGTAGCGGTGAACATGGCATCCAGTACATCCAGCCGCCCGTGCTTGCTGGCAACAGGCAGGCTGAGCAGAAAGGTGCCCAGCGCGATCACGATGACAAAGCTCACACAGATGATCTGCGTAGGCGTATACATCCCCTTGCGCTTGCCCGCCGGGCGGTAAAACAGCTTTTTCCCTTTTGCCTTTTCCATAAGTTCCTCCGCACGCGGCAAAGCCTGCCGCGGCTATTTTCATTTCCTCTATAGCATACACCATTTTGCCCGCCGGTTCAACTTGATTTTATCCGCAAAATGCTGTATTATAATAGAACATCCGTCTCCGTAGCTCAGATGGATAGAGCGCAAGCCTCCTAAGAATTCGGTCAACCTGATACCTTGGGTGCAGAAGTGATTGCTCTAATCAAAAGCAAGACCGGGAATCGAAGTTTTCTCAACAATTTTTGATGCAACAAGTTTAACACCGTTCCGGTTGCAACGCAGTCGGTCACTTCGTTGTGAAAAGCATTCCATACAAAGTGCAGAAAAGTCAAAAATCAACGATAATACATATATGTCTCTATACCTCAGCTGGATAGAGGGTTCGCCTCCTAAGCGAAACGCCCCCGGTTCGAACCCGGGTAGGGACATCCTTTTAAGAAATGCGAAGGTCATTTTTCCATGTGAAAGACGATCTTCGCATTTTTCATTTTGAACCTATCACCAAAATTAGCCAGCTAATGCCATTAGCAGAATTTTCAGCTCCAGCTAATAAAATCGGCTTTCCAGCTAATGAAGCCTCATAAAGCGCCTTTTGAACCCTGTTTTCTGGCTCTCTGCTAAGATTGGTAAACGCTTTCCTGTAAATCCATGTAAATACAAGATAATCTGTGTGAATCTATTTTCCACCTTTCTGCTGGAAGCCGTGCAAAACACTTTTCTCCATACATAGCGCGTTCACTCGCTGTTCTCTCGGAACAGAAAGAGGAACGCGCTTTTTTGTTTTCGGGCCGAACTTCCCGAATCCACCAAAGGAGGGTTTACCGATGAAAAAAGTTCTGACCGTCACGATCGACGGTATCCGCTACCATGCTTCCCGCCCGGCAGATTGCCGGCACTGCTTCTTCTGGAAGAATCGAAAGAAGGGCTGCGTTCTCGGCAAAGAGAACTGCTACTACCTGATCGAGCCGCCCAAAGGCCCCAGCAAGTGCGAAGGGTGCCCCTACAAGCGGGCAAAGCCCTGTGTGCTGGTTCCCTGCTACAAAGACCTGATGGCACCGCTGGAGAAACGAGGTGATGCCAAGTGAGCCACAAGCGAAACGAAGCCCTGCGCCATGTTCAGCACTCCATGCACCATGTGATCGCCGCTGGCGAAGGTTCCGACCGTGCCCCGGACAGTTGCAAGCTGTGCCCGTACTATCGACCCGATTTCAAGTTCCGCACCTGCCTGTATGCCCACTGCCCTTATAAGAAGCAGGTCAATGTATTCCGTTCCACACCTGAAAAATGGGATATTCTCTATGCCCGAAAAAAAGCCGACAAGAACCGCAGACCTTGATTACTTCTATGGGCAGTCCAGCGAGCTGTTCTCCTTCTACCGGATTCCCAAGCTGTTGTTTCAGGATAGCCGCTTCCAACCGCTTTCCACAGATGCCAAAACCCTGTACGGTATCCTGCTGGACCGCATGAGCCTTTCAGCCCGGAATGGTTGGTTGGACAAAGCTGGGCGGGTGTTCATCATCTATACTATGCAGGAGGTGCAGGATTCACTGGGCTGTGCCGATAAAAAGGCGACCAAGCTGCTGCGAGAACTGGAAGAGTACGGCCTGATTGAACGCAAACGGAGGGGGCTGGGCAAGCCCGATCTCATCTATGTGAAGAATTTTTCGTCAGAATCGTCAAAACTACGCTTTCTGAATCGTGATAATGACGATTCTGGAGTCGTCCAGAATACGCTTCAAGACCCGGCCAAACTACGATGTAATAAGACTGATAGAAATAACACAGAGGTAAGCGATACTGATCCTATCTATTCCGATGAAAACGACTGGATGAGCAAACGCGCCCAACTGGAAGAATATTTTTCACGTTCTTTGGAGATGGACCTTCTTCTCCGGCTTTACCCGGATGATGAAGATACCCTCTACCAAATCGTGGATTTGCTGGTGGATACCTGTGCCACCAACCGCAAGACGCTGCGCATTGCCGGGGACGATAAGCCCGCCGAGGTGGTACGCAGCCGGTTTATGAAGCTGAACGCCGACCATATTTGCTTTGTGCTGAAGTGCCTTGCAGAGAACAGCAGCCCGATCCGAAACATGAAACAGTATCTGCTTGCTTCTCTATATAATGCACCCACCACAATGCAGCTTTTCTATCAGAACCAAACCAACCATGACTTAGCGATGCGGAGGTGATGAAAATTTCAAAGAAAGCAACCACAATAGCCATCGTCAACCAGAAAGGCGGCACCGGCAAGACCACGACCTGTGAAAATCTGGGCATCGGTCTGGCGATGGAGGGCAAAAAAGTCCTGTTGGTGGACGCTGACCCGCAGGGCAGCTTGACCATCAGCATGGGCTGGCAACAGCCCGATGAACTGCCCACTACCCTTTCCACCCTGATGGCAAAAGCCATGAACGATCAGAGCATTCCGCCCGGTGAAGGCATCCTGCACCATGCAGAGGGCGTTGACCTGATTCCGGCAAACATTGAACTGGCAGGGCTGGAAGTTTCCCTTGTCAACTGCATGAACCGGGAAAAGATGCTGAAACAGGTGCTGGAAGGCGCAAAGCACGACTACGATTTCATTCTGCTGGATTGTACCCCTTCCCTTGGGATGCTGACCGTCAATGCACTGGCAGCGGCAGATACCACCCTAATTCCCGTGCAGGCACAGTACCTGTCTGCGAAGGGCTTGGAACAGCTTTTGCAGACCGTCCAAAAAGTCCGGCGGCAGATCAACCCGAAACTGAAAATCGAGGGCATTCTTCTGACCATGACGGACAACCGCACCAACTACGGGCAACAAATCGACAATTTGATTCGGGGTGCCTACGGCAGCAAGATCAAGGTGTTCGACCAGACCATTCCTAGATCTGTCCGTGCTGCGGAGATCAGTGCAGTGGGCAAAAGCATTTTTCAGCACGACCCCAAAGGCAAGGTGGCAGAAGCCTACAAATCTCTGACTGGGGAGGTGATGGCGAATGCCGAAAAACAGCTTAAACGTGTCGCTGAAAGGGGCAGATGACATCTTCTCCACCGAAGAATCCCGGCAGGAGCAGCAGCGAGAACAGGTTCAGCAGATTCCCATCGGGGAGCTGTTCCCCTTCAAGAACCATCCATTTAAGGTTTTGGACGATGAATCTATGCAGCGCACGGTGGAAAGCGTGGAACAGTATGGTGTGTTGTCTCCGCTGATTGCCCGTCCCAGACCAGAGGGCGGCTACGAGATCATCTCCGGGCACCGCCGCCAGCACGCTGCACAGCTTGCCGGGCTGGACACGCTGCCGGTCATTGTCCGTCAAATGGATGATGATGCCGCTGTTTTGCTCATGGTGGACAGCAATCTCCAACGTGAGAACATCTTGCCCAGCGAACGGGCTTTCGCTTACAAGATGAAGCTGGAAGCAATCGAGCGAACTGTTGGACGACCCAAAAATGTGGGACAAGTTGTCCCAGATTATTTCGGGAAACGCAGTACAGAGATTGTTGCTGAAGGAACAGGCGAAAGTTATAAGCAAGTCCAGCGTTTTATCCGCCTGACCAACCT
>NZ_FMFG01000085.1:0-1673 GCF_900066275.1 uncultured Faecalibacterium sp.
TTCCGCAGGGTGTCGTTTTTGATGACCACCTTGTCCAGCTCGTCCTTTTTCTCTTCTCCCATGACCGCAAAGGCAACATCATACGAGAAGTGCCCTTCCTGCGCCAGCCTTTTGAGCCGCTGCGCTTGGGAAAGGGACGGCGCATTCTGGGTGTCGTTCATAGCTTCTAAAAAATCCCGCTGTTGGCTTTCGTCCAGATAGGACAATTCCACAGCGGGATTAAAAGCAATCTTCTTTTCGTCTACCATGTCCAGCAGTTCAGGCATGAGGTTGGTCAGGCGGATAAAGCGCCGAACCTGATTCCTACTGTCGCCAGATTCCTGACCAACAATATCTGCTGTTTCCAACTTCCGCCCAAGTTGGGCGGAAGTTAAATCTGACCTAGCACCTTGATTTTTTAGGGCTTCCAGCTTCATTTTGTAGGCAAAAGCCCTTTCACTGGGCAAGATGTTTTCACGTTGGAGATTCGAGTCCACCATGAGCAAAACTGCGGCATCATCGTCCATTTGACGGACAATAACCGGCAGGGTGTCCAGCCCAGCAAGCTGTGCAGCGTGCTGACGGCGGTGCCCGGAAATGATTTCATAGCCCCCTTCCGGGCGAGGGCGGGCAATCAGCGGAGACAGCACGCCGTACTGTTCCACGCTTTCCACCGTGCGCTGCATGGATTCATCATCCAAAACCTTAAAGGGGTGGTTCTTGAAAGGGAACAGCTCTCCAATGGGAATCTGTTGCACCTGCTCCCGCTGCTGCTCCTGTCGGGATTCTTCGGTGGAGAAAATGTCATCTGCCCCTTTCAGCAACACGTTTAAGCTGTTTTTCGGCATTCGCCATCACCTCCCTTGTCAGAGATTTATAGGCTTCTGCCACCTTGCCTTTGGGGTCGTGCTGGAAAATACTTTTGCCTACGGCACTGATCTCCGCAGCACGGACAGACCGGGGAATGGTCTGGTCGAACACTTTGATCTTGCTGCCGTAGGCACCTCGAATCAAATTGTCGATCTGCTGTCCATAGTTGGTGCGGCTATCGGTCATGGTCAGCAGGATACCCTCAATTTTTAGCTTGGGATTGATCTGCCGTCGGACCTTCTGCACGGTCTGCAAAAGCTGTTCCAGACCTTTCGCAGACAGGTACTGCGCCTGCACGGGAATCAGGGTGGTGTCCGCCGCTGCCAAGGCATTGACGGTCAGCATCCCAAGGGAAGGGGTGCAGTCCAGCAGAATGAAATCGTATTCGTGCTTTGCTCCTTCCAGCACCCGCTTGAGCATCTTTTCCCGGTTCATGCAGTTGACGAGAGACACTTCCATCCCTGCCAGTTCGATGTTGGCTGGAATCAGGTCAACGCCCTCCGCATGGTGCAGAATGCCTTCACCGGGCGGAATGCTCTGATCGTTCATGGCTTTTGCCATCAAGGTGGAAAGGGTTGTGGGTAGTTCATCGGGCTGCTGCCAGCCCATGCTAATGGTCAAGCTGCCCTGCGGGTCAGCGTCCACCAACAGGACTTTCTTGCCCTCCATCGCCAGCCCGATGCCCAGATTTTCACAGGTGGTGGTCTTGCCGGTGCCGCCTTTCTGGTTGACGATGGCAATCGTAGTTGCTTTCTTTGAAATTTTTATCACCTCCGCATCGCTAAGTCGTGGTTGGTTTGGTTCTGGTAGGAAAGCTGCATCGT
>NZ_FMFG01000086.1:0-1629 GCF_900066275.1 uncultured Faecalibacterium sp.
GACGGCCAAGCAATTGGCGGCAGTGGCGCTGCTGGGCGGCGGGCCGCGCACCCTGAACGAACTGGAAGACAAGGGCATCAGCCGTGCCGTGCTGGATAACCTGTGCGCCAAAGGCGTGCTGGAATGCAGCAAGGTGAATAAATCCATCGACCTGTATTCGTCCATTCCGCTGAAAAACGAGCCAATCACCCTCACGCAGGAGCAGCAGGCGGCTTACGATGCTCTGCTGCCAAAGCTGGAAGATGATGCACCCCACTCGGCGCTGCTCTACGGCGTGACCGGCAGCGGCAAGACGCTGGTGTTTTTAAAGCTCATTGCCCGCTGTCTGGAGCAGGGCAGGCGTGCGCTGGTGCTGGTGCCGGAGATCAGCCTGACCCCGCAGATGATCCTGCGGCTCAAGAGTCAGTTTGGCCGCCGGGTGGCGGTGCAGCACTCTGCCCTCAACCACACCGAACGCCTTTTGCAGTGGCAGATGATCCAGGACGGCGGCGCAGACATCGTGGTGGGTACCCGCAGCGCCATCTTTTCGCCGCTGGAAAACATCGGGCTCATCATCATCGATGAGGAGCAGGAGCACACCTACCGCTCGGAATCCGCGCCCCGCTATTCTGCCCACGAGGTGGCCCGGCACCGTGCGGCGGAAAACGGTGCATTGCTTCTGCTGGCAAGCGCCACCCCCAGCACCGAGAGCTTTTACGCGGCCCAGCATGGCCGCACCCAGCTGGTGCGGCTGACCCAGCGCTACGGCGGCAACCCGCTGCCCACGGTGCAGATCGTGGATATGCGCGCAGAGCTGGCGGCAGGCAACCCGCGGGAGATCAGTCTGTCGCTGGAAGATGCCATCCGCCGCAATCTGGATGCAGGCAAGCAGACCATTTTGCTGCTGAACCGCCGGGGCTACCAGACTATGGCCCAGTGCGAGGACTGCCGCGAGGTGCTCAAGTGCACAAAGTGCAGCGTGCCGATGGTGTACCACAAAGCGGCGCACAAGGTATTGTGCCACTACTGCGGCAGCCAGATGGAACCGCCCACCGTCTGCCCCGCCTGCGGCGGCAAGCTGCAGTACCGGGGCTTCGGCACCCAGAAAGCCGAGGAAGAGCTGGCAAAGCTGTTCCCGGATGCGCGGGTGCTGCGCATGGATCAGGATTCCACTGCCGCAAAGGATGCCCACGAAAAGCTGCTGGCAAGGTTTGCGAACCACGAATATGACATCATGGTGGGCACCCAGATGGTGGCCAAGGGACTGGATTTTGAGGATGTGACCCTTGTGGGCGTGCTGGGCATCGACTCGCTGCTGTTTGCGCAGGGCTTCCGCGCGTATGAGAACGTGTTCAGCCTCATCACGCAGGTGGTGGGCCGCAGCGGACGGGCCAGAGACCCGGGCTTTGCCATCATCCAGACCACCGACCCTGATAACCCGGTGCTGAACCTTGCCGCCGCGCAGGACTACGATGCCTTTTTTGAGCAGGAGATCGCCTACCGCAAGCTCGGCCTGTACCCGCCCTTCTGCGGGCTGTGCGTCATTGGCTTTGCAGGCGCAAAGGAGATCGAGGTAGCACGGGCGGCGGCGCGCTTTGCGGCCCTGCTGGGCCAGCAGGCGGCAAAACAGCCGGACCTGCCGCTGCGGGT
>NZ_FMFG01000089.1:0-1260 GCF_900066275.1 uncultured Faecalibacterium sp.
GGCCCACCAAGGCGACGATCGGTAGCCGGACTGAGAGGTTGAACGGCCACATTGGGACTGAGACACGGCCCAGACTCCTACGGGAGGCAGCAGTGGGGAATATTGCACAATGGGGGAAACCCTGATGCAGCGACGCCGCGTGGAGGAAGAAGGTCTTCGGATTGTAAACTCCTGTTGTTGGGGAAGATAATGACGGTACCCAACAAGGAAGTGACGGCTAACTACGTGCCAGCAGCCGCGGTAAAACGTAGGTCACAAGCGTTGTCCGGAATTACTGGGTGTAAAGGGAGCGCAGGCGGGAAGACAAGTTGGAAGTGAAATCTATGGGCTCAACCCATAAACTGCTTTCAAAACTGTTTTTCTTGAGTAGTGCAGAGGTAGGCGGAATTCCCGGTGTAGCGGTGGAATGCGTAGATATCGGGAGGAACACCAGTGGCGAAGGCGGCCTACTGGGCACCAACTGACGCTGAGGCTCGAAAGTGTGGGTAGCAAACAGGATTAGATACCCTGGTAGTCCACACCGTAAACGATGATTACTAGGTGTTGGAGGATTGACCCCTTCAGTGCCGCAGTTAACACAATAAGTAATCCACCTGGGGAGTACGACCGCAAGGTTGAAACTCAAAGGAATTGACGGGGGCCCGCACAAGCAGTGGAGTATGTGGTTTAATTCGACGCAACGCGAAGAACCTTACCAAGTCTTGACATCCCTTGACAGGCATAGAAATATGTTTTCTCTTCGGAGCAAGGAGACAGGTGGTGCATGGTTGTCGTCAGCTCGTGTCGTGAGATGTTGGGTTAAGTCCCGCAACGAGCGCAACCCTTATGGTCAGTTACTACGCAAGAGGACTCTGGCCAGACTGCCGTTGACAAAACGGAGGAAGGTGGGGATGACGTCAAATCATCATGCCCTTTATGACTTGGGCTACACACGTACTACAATGGCGTTAAACAAAGAGAAGCAAGACCGCGAGGTGGAGCAAAACTCAGAAACAACGTCCCAGTTCGGACTGCAGGCTGCAACTCGCCTGCACGAAGTCGGAATTGCTAGTAATCGTGGATCAGCATGCCACGGTGAATACGTTCCCGGGCCTTGTACACACCGCCCGTCACACCATGAGAGCCGGGGGGACCCGAAGTCGGTAGTCTAACCGCAAGGAGGACGCCGCCGAAGGTAAAACTGGTGATTGGGGTGAAGTCGTAACAAGGTAGCCGTAGGAGAACCTGCGGCTGGATCACCTCCTTTCTAAGGAGTCAGGC
>NZ_FMFG01000091.1:0-1211 GCF_900066275.1 uncultured Faecalibacterium sp.
CTTGGCATGGGCGGCGGCAGCATCCTTGATCTGGGCGATTGCCCGCATACGGTTTTCGTTCTGCTTCAACTGCCTGCGGAGAGGGGCGGCGGTCTGGTTCAGGTTAGAAATTGCGGTATCCAGATCCTCAATGGTGTTCAGAGAATGGGCTTTCAGATAGTCCACCGCCCGTTTGACTTCCTCAAAGTCCCGAACAGTGCATTTCAGTTTTGCCTTGCCAGACCAATCACTGCGCTGCTCATTGCGGAGATTGAAGTAGTCCACCAGCAGGTCGGACAGCGTGGGCTCTTTCGCCTTTTCCAGAGCGTCCAGAAGAAGCCGCTTCTTTTCGTTCAGGTCTGCGATCCAGTGTTGCAGACCACGAATTGCACTGCGGATGGACTGCATCAGGCTGTTGGCGGCTCGAATGTCCCGGTTGAGATTTCCGAGAAATGTTTCGATTCCCCGTTTTTCCATCTGGTGTGCAGCAGGGCCGAGATGAACGGTCGGTATCTGCTGGATGCCGCCCTGCCGCTCAAAGGAGCGCAGGTCAACACGTTCCGGTCTGCCAGCAGCCTCCAGATAGCGGTTTGTGATGGTCTCCCAACTGTGCCGCCAGACCTCGGCATACTTCTGGTCGTTCCAGTCCACCGTGTTTTCCTTGTGGCACTTCCAGTTGCCAGAGGGGAGCTGGATGCGCTCACCGTTTTCGTCAAGGTCGTATACCTTTCGGGCTTTCGGGAGCCAATTGCCATGTTCGTCCATTGCCCGGAGCGTCAGCAGAATGTGAGCGTGTGGGTTGCCATCTCCTTTGTCGTGGATGGCAAAGTCAGCAATCATACCCTTGGAAACAAACTGCTCCTGACAGAATTCCTTTATCATGGAGAGATACTGTTCTTTCGGCACCTCCACCGGAAACGCCAGCACGATGCGCCGGGCAAGCTGGGAGTTCCACTGGTTCTCCACGGCTTCCACGGCGTTCCAAAGTGTTGCCCGGTCTGCATATCCGGGTGGCGCATGGGACGGCAGCATGATCTCGGCATGGACAAGTTCCTTCTTCTTGTTGTAGAATTTTGTTTTCTGGTCGTACTCGCTGAACAGCCGTTCGCCGCTCTGATAAGCGGCCCCGGCAACAACGGACTGACCTTGGCTGCGCTTGACGATGGTGATTTTGAAATGCGGACACGGAATAGGCATCACCCCCAAACAAAAAGACCGCCCAGCAAGATTGC
>NZ_FMFG01000092.1:0-1091 GCF_900066275.1 uncultured Faecalibacterium sp.
CCTGTATGCGAAATTGTTCTTTTTCATCCTCGGTCATCTCAAGTGGAACGCCGTGCAATGTGTCCACAATATAGGACGAAATTTTAGCGAAGTGCTCGTCAAAATCAGTGGTATCTTCGTTGGTCATATTTCTGTTCTACCCTCATTATAAGCTTTCCGGTCTGCTTAAAGTTACAGCTTTCAGCGTAAAGCTTCCGTAGTTTTTAATGCTAAACGATGCTTTCACCGAAACGGTTGGGTTTTTAGGTTCACTTCCAACAGGATACGAATAGTTCATGCTATCGGCAACAATAGTTTTGTGATCGGCCGATTGATGTGTTACATTATGTGTCCACCATTCACTATTTCCGGAAGGTTTAATCTGGAAAGTATGATATGTGTAATAGTAATACGAATCAAAGACCTGTGAACTCATATGTACTTCATAATAATGACGATTATCACGGATACCTGCATCATAGAATTTGAATACAGTTACTGTATTTTCGCTTACCCATGTGCGTTCATCAGGATTTATAACATATGAATTTCCGTACGAATCCGTAGCCACACAAACTTCATCAAGCAGTACCAATGACGAAGTCGTGCTATCACCTTCAAGTCTTGCAGCGAGTTGCTGATTATTTGCGGCGAAGGCTGCTGGAACCATTGCCACAAATACCAATATGGCAACCAGTAAACTTATTATCTGCTTTCTCATATCAAATCCTCCACAATACATTTTAATGAAAACTAATGTTTGTATTTTATATCTTCTGCACCGGAACCACCTCCAGTTCAGCTTTTATTATTACTATTGATGATATCAAAACACAAGAGCCGATCAAAGTCCACGATTTTGTAGCAAAATGGAGAAAATTTGTAACAAAACCGGATTCATACATAACAATATGTCCCCCAACACTGGACTTCCAGCATCGGGGGACATATCAGAACGGATGATTGCCGCGTACTCACACCATATTTGTAAGCTAACTATCAGCCAAAGTCTTTTATAACATCATGTAAAATCTCCATTTGTTGTGGGGAAAGATCATTTCCTTTTTGACTTGGTGAAAGCAATTCATTACGGAGTTTAATTAAAGTTTTCT
>NZ_FMFG01000093.1:0-1009 GCF_900066275.1 uncultured Faecalibacterium sp.
GCAGTGGTGCCATTGGATACCGCTTTGCCGCCTGCGGTCTGTGCCGCTGTACCCGAATGGGCGGCGGCATAGTGACTTTTACGGATTTCTTGCCGCTGTTTCCAGCGTGAAAGCCAGTTAGAACTGCCCTCGCCGGTGCTGGATGCGCCTGCATCTTGTGCCGCAGGCGGCTTCTGCACGGAAGATTTTGCGGTTCGGGCCCCTTTCTTGCCCTGCATCTTGGCTTTCTTTTTCAGCTTTCTGGCGTAACGGCTCTTGGAAATATCGTGGGTAGTCTCGGCAGCTTTTTCGCCCTCGCTTAAAGCCTGCGTGCCCACATTATCGTCCTCGTACTGGTCAACCTCCCGATGCACCGCAGACCGGGCGGCAGCAGCGGCATACATAGCACGTTTCTGCTGCTTTGTCATGCGGGATGCTTCATCCGGGGTGATCTCGGCTTTGCCAAAACGCAGGTGCTGCGCCCTTTCCGCAACCTTATCTGCATCGGTTTTCAGCTTTTTCTTTCTGGGCACCGACTGCTCCACCTTGGGTTTCTTCGGGGGAGAACGGGTCTTTTTTGCGGACGATTCCTCTTTGATGATCAGTTTCGGTTCACTCATTTCTGTGCGCCCTCCGAGATCTCGTTGAGCTTGGTCGTGAGGATGCGGTAGAGTTCAAGGTCTTTCGGGAAGTGGTCAACAAAGGGCAGGATCACGTTACCGAAAAACAGCAGCCCTTCACCTTCGCCGGAGTGGGTAACGTAGGAAAGCTGATGCGGGCTGATATTGAGCTGCTTTGCGAGGATTTGCCGATCACCGTTCGCCTGATTGAGCATATAAACGAAGTCCGAATTCTCAAAAATATTTGATACTTCGGGACTTGCCAGCAGATCTTTGACGTTCTGCGTCAGGGCTGTCGGGATGCCGCCCCACTTACGAAAACGCTTCCAAATTTCCACGGAATAAGCAGCAGTCTGCTCTTCCTTCAAGAGCAAATGGAACTCGTCTGCATAGTACCGGGTGGATTTTCC
>NZ_FMFG01000004.1:0-4370 GCF_900066275.1 uncultured Faecalibacterium sp.
AGGTTCGGATTTTTCTTGTTTGGTGGGCGCGGGTGGATTCGAACCACCGAAGCTGAAAGCAGCAGATTTACAGTCTGTCCCCATTGGCCACTCGGGAACACGCCCATATTCACTTTTTGCAGTCCATGGATTGCCTGTATATATTACCACCCGGATGGTAGTTTGTCAACATCTTTTGCGGAATTTTTGGATTTTTGTGCCGAAAGCAAAAACACAAAAGCAAAAGCCGCCCAGAAATCAACGTTCCTGAGCGGCTTTTTGGAGCTGGTGACAGGAGTTGAACCTGCAACCCACTGATTACAAATCAGTTGCGCTGCCATTGCGCCACACCAGCATGGACCAAGCGGTCTTTTGATAGAATACCAAAAAACGCGCGGCTTGTCAATATCTTCTTGGCGCGCAAAAAAACAACCCATTCCCCAAGCAGTATACTATACCGTTTAACAAATGAGGTGCCATTGCCATCAGTTCATACTTTCGTCTGCTTTTAGCATTCTTTTCTGTTGTATCACGTTTTGATACCAGGAATTTTCAACGCAATACATCGATAATAAAATCGAACCATTCGATTCTATTATCATAAAAACCCCACAGGAACCGCGGACGGCTCCTGTGGGGTTCAAAGTCTGTTGTATTCTTTTTTGAGCAGCGGGCTACTTCAGCGGGCAAGGGCCTGCTGGATCTTTGCAAAATCCTCCAGTGTGAGGGCTTCCGGGCGGATGCGGGCATCAAAACCGGCGGCTTCAATGGCGGCTGTCACCGCGTCCTTGGGCATCCCCAGGCCGCTGGCAATGGCGTTTGCAGCCGTTTTGCGGCGCTGTCCGAAGGCGGCACGCACCAGCGCAAAATAGCCTTCTTCGTCCTCCACCTGCACAGCGGGCTGCGGACGGATCTCCATGCGCACCACGGCGCTGGTCACCTTGGGGGCCGGGTAAAAACTGCCGGGCGCAGCGGTGAACATCATTTTGGAGGTGGCATAGTAGCTCACCGCGCAGCTGATGGCGCTGGATGCACGGGTGCCGGGCGCAGCAGCCAGACGGTCGGCAGCTTCCTTCTGTACCATGACGGTCAGGCTTTCAATGGGCAGGCGGTCGCCCAGCAGCTTCATGACGATGGGACTGGTGATGTAGTAGGGCAGGTTGGCGCACACAGCCACCGGCATACCGGGGAACTCTTCCGCAATAAGAGCCTTTAGGTCAACTTTCAGTACATCCTGTAATACCAGCTTAAAATTGTCCACTCCGGCCATCGTTTCGGCCAGCAGCGGCGGCAGGCGTTCGTCCACTTCAATGGACACCACCTTGGCGGCGCGCTTTGCCAGTTCCCGGGTCAGCACACCGATGCCGGGGCCGATCTCAATGACACCATAGCGCTTATCCACGCCACTGGCATCCACGATCTTGGGCGGCAGACCCGGGTTGATGATAAAGTTCTGTCCAAAACCCTTGGAAAGTGCAAAATCGTATTTTTCACACAGGGCGCGGATCACCGAGAGGTCGGTCAGTTCGGGCATAGATTCCATCCTTTTTCATAGTACGATTTGAATGCCCTCCGCGTCGCTTTGGGCATATTCAGCGGAAATATTATTATAATATGGCAACCCAGCCAGACCTGCGGGTCTGGCTGGGTTGCATTTTCACGAGAAGGGATCAGTACGGCAAACAGCACCGCAATAAACCGGGTTCCTTTTTGCAAAAAGAAGCCCATGCAGCATTTCTGCCGGTTTTACCCTTTATTCTGCGCTGGATGCTGCTTCGCCGCCGGCTTCTGCTTCGGTGGAGGAAGCCGTTTCCTCAGAGGAAGCGTTCTCCGGCTCAGTGGCAGCGCTGTCGGCTTCTTCGGAAGCAGCAGCCGAAGAAGCTGCTTCGTTGACACCGCCCAGAGTCGTGGTACCGCTCAGCTGCTGTGCTGCGCTGACCGCACGCTGGATCTGCGGGTCATCCTCGGGGGTATAATCGTAGAAATTCGTGGTTTCTTCGGCACTGAGGGCACGCTCCACATCCACGCTCAGGCCTGTGCCATCAAAGCAGGAGCCGTCGCCGCAGATGAGCTTTGCCACCGTGATGCTCACAGCGCTGCCATCCGAAAGGCGCTGCGGGCTGCTCTGGATGGTTCCCTTGCCCATGGTGGTGGTGCCCACCAGACGTGCGCCGTTCATAGTGCGCAGGCTGGCAGCAAACAGCTCTGCTGCGCTGGCGGTGTTGCCGTTGACCAGACAGACGATAGGCAGCTCCACCTTGCTCTCATCGTCGCTGCTGCCAATGATGGTGCGGTTTCCGTTCTTATCCTCGGCATAGGCCACAGTGCCTTCCGGGGCGATCAGGTCGATGCAGCTGATGGCATCATCCAACACGCCGCCGCCGTTATCGCGCAGGTCGAACACAAGGCTCTGGGCACCGCTGGTAGTGAGAGACCGGATGGCATAGTCCAGCTCGCTGGGCGTGCTGCCGTCGAACTGGCGGATCTTGATGTAACCCACGCTGTCCAGCATCTGGTAGTCCACGGTGGTGCTGGTGTAGCCGGAGTGGGTCAGGTCCGTCGTCCGGGAAGCAGCCTTGCTGTCGAGCCATGTAACATTGACGATGGTGCCGGCTTCGCCCTGCAGGCGGGACTGCACGGCATCCACCCCGGAAAGGCTCTTCACATCGGTGCCGTCAATAGCAGTGATGTAATCGCCCACCACGATACCGGCTTCCTGCGCAGGCGAGTCCTCATACACCCTGGTCACTCTGGCATAGCCGGTCTGGTCCATGCCAAGTTCCACGCCAATGCCCATCACCTTGCCGCTCTGCTGGTTCATCAGCTCGGTGTAGGCGTTGGCGGTGTAGTAACGGGCGTACTTGTCGCCGGTGCCCAGCAGGTAGCCTGCGGTCAGGCGGTCGTACAGCATCGTTTCATCAATGGTGTAGTAGTCGTTGCTGCGCACATAGCGGTCCACCTCGGCCACTTTGTTGTACATGCTCTCCTTTTCCTTCACGCTGCTCACCGTGCTGTCAAACAGACGCATGGCAATGAGCATGGTAATGGAAAAGGTCACGGTCATGGCAAGGATCACAATGGTGACAGCCATGCCCACAGAGATCTTACGGTTCATGCTTGCCCCTCCCTGTTAATACAGCAGCATCATGATCACACTGCTCAGCAGCGAGAGTGCAAACACGCCTGCCAGAACAAGGCAGCCGATACGCAGCCAGCGCTTGTGTTTTTGTTCGTTCATAGAATACCAGACTCCTTATAAACACACTCAGTTGTGCGGGAACGGGATATAACCGCGCGGATTGACCGCATTGGCCTTTTTGCCGCCCTTCCAGACCTCCAGATGCAGGTGGTTGCCGGTAGAGTTGCCGGTAGAGCCAACGTAGCCGATCAGCTCGCCCTGCTTGACATACTTGCCTGCGCTGGTGGCGACCGACCTCATGTGGCCGTACAGGGTGCTGTAGGCATTGCCGTCCGACATGCTGCCGTGATAGATGATGACATAGTTGCCATAGCCGCCGCTGGACCAGCCTGCCACCTGCACATAGCCGCTGGCGGCTGCGTAGATGGGCGTACCGCCCGGGGCCGCCAGATCGATGCCGGCATGCAGCCTGTTGACGCCGGACACCGGATTCTTACGCCAGCCGTACTCGCTGGAAACGCGGGTATAGCTCTTCAGCGGGCAGGCAAAACCGGTAAAGCTCAGCTGCGGCTTGCTGGATGCAGCGGCCGCGATCAACTTCTGGATCTCTTTTTTGACGGCCTCATAGTTCAGCTCGTCCGATTCAATAGCGGCCTGTGCCGTCTGCTGGGCCTTCTGGGCATCCTGTGCAGAAAGCTGCGCCGCAGAAATGCTGCTGTTCAACTCGCTCTGCTTTGCCTTCATCTGGTAGTTCTGGGTATCCAGCTCCGCCTTCTGGCTCTGCAGTTCCTTGCGCTGGGCCTCCAGCTCCACCTTATCTGCTTCCAGAGCGCTCTTGGCGGCCTTCATGTTGTCCATGATCTCGGTATCTTTGATAGAGATATCCTGCATGACCTCGTTGAAGGTGAGCAGCTCATACAGGTCGTTCACTGCGCTCAGCATGGCCACGCTGCCGCCGTCGCGCAGCTCCTGCATGGCAGCCATGTGCTTTTTAAAATCACCCCACTGGCTGTCGATCTCGGCCTGCTTCTGGGTGATCTCGCCTTCCTTGGAGATGATCTTCTGCTCGGTCTGGCCAATGTTGTTCTGCACAGCAGCGATCTGGGTGCTCAGCACGCTGATCTGATCCTGAATGACCCCCACGCGCTCCTTCAGTTCACTTTCCAGCGCTTTTGCAGCAACTTCCTTTTTCTTTGCGTCCGAAAGCTCCTTCTTGTGCTGGTCGATGGATTTGGAAAGGCTGTTCAGCTTG
>NZ_FMFG01000004.1:4645-116810 GCF_900066275.1 uncultured Faecalibacterium sp.
CCCACAACGGCACCGCCGATGAGGCTGTACGGGATGATAGTGGACCAGACGGCGCTCACCGGCACCAGTGCCTGACCCATGATCATTTCCCACACGCCGCCCAGACCGTCGGAGGCCTGCACCATGTAGGAGTAGCCGCCCAGACTGATCGCTGCAGTGAGCACGCCGGAGATCAGGCCCATGGCCAGACCTTCCACAACGAAGGGCAGAGTGACCAGACCGTTGGTGGCGCCCACATACTTCATGATCTCAATTTCGCGGCGGCGCGCAAACACGCTCAGGCGGATGGTGCTGCCCACCGTGATGATGCTGACGACCATCAGCACCATCACGATGCCGCGGCCCACTTTGGTAACAGAGCGCTGCACCTGCACAAAGACGTTGGTCATTTCCACCGGGGCGGTAACGCTGTACACGCCCTGAATGGCCTGCATCTGCTTGCTCATGCTCTCCATCTGGCTCAGATCCGCGATGGAAACGCGGTAGTTGGCCTTGAAGGGGTTGTCATTTTCAAACTCATCCCACAGGGAGGAGTAATCTTCCATGTAATTGCGGTAGGTGTTCAGCACGTCCTGCTTGGAGACGAACTGCACATTGGTCACGCCGGGCATTGCCGCCAGCTTTTCGCCCACGGCCTGCGCAGTGGCATCATCACACTCCGGGTCCAGATAGACCACGGTCTCGTTCTGGCTGCCCAGATAGTTCACCATGCTGTCCACGTTCACCTCGGCAAGGCTTGCAAAGGTGTTCAGGGTCATACAGACACTGAGGGACAGGATGCACACAAAGGTCATGGCCCAGTGCTTGCCCAGATTGCGGATACCGCGCCGGACCAGAAAAAAGAAGGTAGAAGGTCTCATCATACGGTGGCCGCCTCCTTTTCTGCGGTGTCAGCAGGTTCCAGCTCGGTCTCGAACAGGCGTTCTTTGCGCTCTGCGCGTGCGCGGATGGCTTCCTTGTCGGCAGGCACATCCGAAATGATGCGGCCCTTTTTCAGGGTGACGACGCGCTGGTGGAACTGGCGCACCAGCTCGTGCTCATGGGTAACGACCACCACGGTGATGCCCGTTTCGCTCACCCGCTCCAGCAGCTCCATCATTTCCAGGCTCAATTCCGGGTCGATGTTGCCGGTGGGCTCGTCCGCAATGACCAGCTTGGGGCCGTGGGCAAGGGCGCGGGCCACAGCCACGCGCTGCTGTTCACCGCCGGAAAGGGTGTCCGGATAGGCCTTGGCCTTATCCTCCAGATGCACCAGCTCCAGCATGTACTCCACACGGTCGCTGATCTCCCGGCGCTTGACGTTGGTCACATGCATGGCAAAGGCGATGTTTTCGTACACAGTCATGGTGGGGATCAGCCGGAAATCCTGAAAGATAATGCCCATCTGACGGCGCAGATACGGCACCTGATGGCGGTGCAGGCTGGCAACATCCTTGCCCAGAACGGTCACCTTGCCCTCACTGGGCAGCTCTTCGCGCAGCAGCAGCTTGAGCAGGGTGGATTTGCCTGCGCCGGAATGGCCCAGCAGGAACACGAACTCGCCGTCGTCCACATGGAGGTTGATATCGTCCAGTGCCAGCGGTCCGCCCCGTTTATATTCCTTGGAAACGTGTTCTAAATCGATCATAGGGTAATATTAGCTCCTGACATTAAAATCTGTTTTCACAGCAAAAAGAACCGGCCAGCATCGGTTTCGAGCGGCCGGTTCTGCACTGCAGGCAGAGCCTGCAGCTTATTAGTATTTGGCCGGATTGTTGGACAGGTACTTCTTGACCATCAGTGCTACCTTAAAGACGATAGCATCGTCGAACTCACGCAGATCCAGGCCAGTCAGCTTTTTGATCTTTTCCAGACGATACACCAGCGTGTTGCGGTGCACAAACAGGCCGCGGCTGGTTTCAGACACATTCAGGTTATTCTCGAAGAAACGCTGGATGGTGAACAGGGTCTCCTGATCCAGGCTTTCGATGCTGCCCTGCTTGAACACCTCGCGCAGGAACATCTCGCACACGGTGGTGGGCAGCTGATAGATCAGGCGTGCAATGCCCAGATTATCGTAGCGGATGATCTGCTTTTCGGTGTCGAACACCTTGCTCACTTCCATGGCGATCTGTGCTTCCTTAAAGGAGGTAGCCAGATCCTTCACGTTGGAGATGGGGGTGCCGATGCCCACCACAGCCTTGATGTAATGCTCGCCGGACAGGGTATCCACGATGCTGGCAGCCAGCTTTTCCATATCGGTGCGGTCGATGCCCTTGCGGATCTCCTTGACCAGCACGGTATCCGTCTCGCTGATATTGAACACAAAGTCCTTCTGCTTGTCGGGGAACAGGCTGCTGACCACATCGTAGGCGGAGATATCGCCGCCGCTGGTAACACGCACGATGAACACCACGCGGGAAACATCGGTGGCAAAGTGCAGCTCACGGGCCTTGGCATAGATATCGCCGGGCAGGATGTTATCCAGCACCACATTCTTGATAAAGTTGGACTTATCAAACTTTTCGTCGTGGTACTGCTTGATGCTCTGCAGGCTGATGGACAGCATGGCGGCAAACTGACCAGCCGTCTCGTCCACGCCTTCCACGAATACTGCATAATCATTATGCTTGGCGCTGGAGAACTGCTGATAGGTGTAGCCATCGCGCACAAAGCGGTCGCCCGCGGTCAGACGCTCCGCCATGAAACCCTCGCGCACCTCGCCGATCAGGTTCAGTTCCGAGCAGGAAATAACAGCGCCGGTCTCATCCACCACGCCGACCACCCGGTTGATCGCGTCTTTCATCTGGTAGATCACGCTTTGAAATACTCTATTGGCCATAATGGATACCCCTTTTCCTCGTTTGTGCAAACCGCAGCGGCAGCCGGTCGTGATTTTTAACAATTTAGCTGCATTACATTTTATATTTTACACAAAAGAATTTACTTTTGCAACATATTTCAACAAAAAAGATAGTTTTTTCTTGTGAATATTATCTTCAGGGGCCATTCTGAACCAAAAAAGTGCCTTTTTGCGTGGTTCTGCCCCCTATTCTACCGGAAAAATGTGTTGCTTTTTTGAAATTCGGGTGAAAAGCCGACCCTGTCAGCTGGAAATTTTTGACACTTCTTTGGCAGAAAGCTCCCGCCACTGGCCCGGTGCAAGGGCCGGGTCGAGTGCAAGGCCGCCGATGGCATCCCGGTGCAGGCCGTTCACGCCTGCGCCATACACGCCGAACATCCGCTTGATCTGGTGGTATACGCCCTGCTTGAGCACCACCCGCACAGTGCAGCCATCGGCAGAAAGGGCCGTGACCTCCGCAGGCGAAAGTGCGGTGCCGTCGGCAAGGGTCACGCCCGCCGCAAAGCCGGTGCGCATCTGCTCGGTCAGCGGCGTGTCCAACACCACGGTGTAAGTCTTGGAGACGTGGCGCTTTGGAGCAAGGATGTCGTGGGCAAAGGTGCCGTCATCGGTCAGCAGCACAAAGCCGGTGCTGGTCTTGTCCAGCCTTCCCGCCGGGAACAGCTGCCGCCGCGGGTAGGCATCCCCCACCAGATCGACCACGGTGGTGTCACGCTTGTCCGTGGAAGCGCTCACCACGCCCTCGGGCTTGTTGAGCATGATGTACACGAACTGCTGATAGCTGAGCGCCCTGCCATCCACAGCCACAGTGTCACTTTCTTTGAGCTGGGTGTCTCCTTTTTTGCAGACAGCACCGTTCACCTGCACCCGCCCTTTGGAAAGCAGCGCCTTAGCCTCGCTGCGGGTGCACTGGGCCGTCTCGGCTAAGTATTTATCCAATCGCATATGCGGTTCTCCTTTGTTGATGATGCTCCCAGTGTAGCATGACAGCGGATTTTTCTCAAGGGGGGACAGGCATCAAAAAAGGCCGCCGCCTTTCGGCGACGACCTTTTAATATTTACTGCAGCTACCCGGCAGGACGGCAGGAAGTTTCTCCAGCGAATGTCCTGGGGGTGGGACCCTGCCGCCGCAGGCGGTAGGGCGGGACTGGAGTCCCGGGCTGTTCGCGGAGAAAGCTCCCTGATGGCCTGCCCTATTACACGCTCAGGGATGCGTGCTGCTCCACGGCATCGGGGTTAGCATCGAAGATGGGCTTGAGCACATTGGCGATGAACTCCTCCACCTGCTGCGGTGCACGGCCCACAAAGTTCTCCGGCACAAGGCCCGCCACGATCTCCTCGCGGGTCAGGCCAAAGGCAGGGTCGGCAGCAATACGGTCCACCATATCGTTGGGCAGGCCCTCTTCCTTGACCTGCTTGCCGGCGGCGATGGCGTGCTGGCGCAGACGCTCGTGCAGCTCCTGACGGTTGCCGCCCTTTTCCACAGCCTGCATCATGATGTTCTCGCTGGCCATGAAGGGCAGCTCTGCCATCAGACGGCTGCGCACCACCTTGGGATACACCACGATGCCGTCGGTGACGTTGAGCATGATGTTCAGGATAGCGTCGGTGGCAAGGAAGCCCTCAGCCATGGCGACACGCTTGTTGGCGCTGTCGTCCAGCGTGCGCTCAAACCACTGGGTGCCGGTGGTGAAGCTGGGGTTCAGCACATCCACCATCAGGTAGCGGCTCAGTGCGCAGATACGCTCGCAGCGCATGGGGTTGCGCTTGTAAGGCATGGCGGAGGAACCGATCTGGTTCTTTTCAAACGGCTCTTCCATCTCCTTGAAGTTAGCCAGCAGACGCAGGTCGGTGGCAAACTTCATGCAGCTCTGGCCAATGCCGGCAAGGGCGTTCAGGATGAAGGCATCCACCTTGCGGCTGTAGGTCTGGCCGGACACGGGGATGACCGCTTCGGGCGCAAAGCCCATCTCCTTGGCGATGGAAGCATCCACGGCGCGGATCTTATCGGCATCGCCCTTGAACAGCTCCATAAAGGAAGCCTGCGTGCCGGTGGTACCCTTGACACCGCGCAGTTGCAGAACAGCAAGACGGTGGTCGATCTCCTGCAGGTCCATCACCAGCTCGTTGGCCCACAGGGTGGCGCGCTTGCCCACGGTGGTGGGCTGAGCGGGCTGGCAGTGAGTGTAGGCCATGCAGGGCATGTCCTTGTATTCCTCGGCGAAGCGGCCCAGCTTTGCCAACACACCGATCAGCTTTTTGCGCACCAGTTCCAGACCCTGACGCATCACGATGATGTCGGTGTTGTCGCCCACATAGCAGCTGGTGGCACCCAGATGGATGATGCCGGCCGCCTTGGGGCACTGCTGGCCGTAGGCGTACACATGGCTCATCACGTCGTGGCGCACCAGCTTTTCGCGCTCGATGGCCACTTCATAGTTGATATCGTCCACATGGGCTTCCAGCTCAGCCACCATATCGGGGGTGATGTTGGTCAGGCCCTGCTCCATTTCAGCCCGGGCCAGCGCCACCCACAGGCGGCGCCATGTGCGGAACTTATTATCGTCCGAGAAGATATACTGCATCTCGTCCGAGGAATAGCGGGTGGAAAAGGGGCTGATATAACGATCATGCTGAGACATTGATTGTTTCCTCCTGAAAATAACCCTCTCAGTCTCGCTTTGCTCGCCAGCTCCCCCGAGGGGGGAGCTTTTTGCGCTCTGCCGGTCAGCACCAGAAAGCCTCCCCCTTTTTCGGGGGAGGTGGCACGCCGCAGGCGTGACGGAGAGGGTTTTTCTCTATTCTACCATCAAATCTTGAAATAGTCCACGCCGCCCTCAAAGATCGGCTGATATTTGTCACCGGTAACGTTCTTGTACAGGTACTCGCCGCTGCGCTCCGAGTGGCCCATCTTGCCGAACACACGACCATCCGGGCTGGTGATGCCTTCGATCGCCAGCACAGAGCCGTTGGGGTTATAGCTCTGATCCATGGTGGGGTTGCCCTCGATGTCCACATACTGGGTGGCGATCTGGCCATTCTTCATGAGGGTGTCCAGCACCTCCTGCGGAGCCACGAAGCGGCCCTCGCCGTGGCTGATGGCAACGGTGAACTGTTCGCCCACCTCGCACTTGGACAGCCACGGACTGCCGGTGGATGCAATGCGGGTGCGCACCAGCATGCTCTGGTGGCGGCCGATGGTGTTGAAGGTCAGGGTGGGATCGTAAGCGGTGATGGGGCGGATATCGCCGTAGGGGACCAGACCCAGCTTGATGAGGGCCTGGAAGCCGTTGCAGATGCCCAGCATCAGGCCGTCGCGCTGCTGCAGCAGACGGCGCACCGCCTCGGTGACTTCCGGGTTGCGGAAGAAGGATGCAATGAACTTTGCGCTGCCGTCCGGCTCATCGCCGCCGGAGAAGCCGCCGGGCAGCATGACGATCTGGCTGTTATCGATGGCCTTGACCAGTGCCTTGCAGCTCTCGGCCACGTCGGCGGGGGTCAGGTTGCGGATGACCAGGATCTCCGGGTCGGCACCGGCGCGGGCAAAGGCCTTGGCGGTGTCGTACTCGCAGTTGGTGCCCGGGAACACCGGAATGATGACCTTGGGCTTTGCCACACCGATCTTGGGTGCGGCGGGTGCGGTCAGCTTGCCGTTGATCTTTTCCACGGTGGGGCCTGCCTTGCGGTAGGGGTACACCGGCTCCAGCTTGCCTTCCCAGATCTCCTGCAGCTGGGCCATATCCAGCTTTTCGCCGCAGGCTTCAAAGACGTATTCCTTGGTGGTCTCGCCCAGGATCTCACCGGCGGGCGAATCGGACACCATTTCCAGAACGATGGAGCCATACATGGGCTGGAACATCTCATGGGTGGTCTTATCCGCGCGCATCTTGAAGCCGATGTGGTTGCCAAGGCCCATCTTGAACAGAGCCTCGGCAATGCCGCCGTAGCCCACAGAGCAGGCGGATGCCACCATGCCCTCTTCGATCATGTCCTCCACGATCTTGTAGTTGGCCTTCAGGGAGAAGAAGTTGGGGCAGCCGGTCTCGGAGTCGATGATGGGCCGGATGAGCACCACCGTGCTCTCCGGCTTCTTGAATTCGGTGGACACCACCTTGTTTGCCTTGCCGATGGCAGTTGCAAAGGAGACCAGCGTGGGAGGCACATCCAGCTTTTCAAAGGAGCCGGACATACTGTCCTTGCCGCCGATGGATGCAATGCCCAGACCCATCTGAGCATCCAGTGCACCCAGCAGAGCGGCCAGCGGCTTGCCCCAGCGCTCCGGGGCGGTGCCCAGACGCTCGAAATATTCCTGGAAGGTGAGGTAAGCATCCTCATAGCGGAAGCCGGAGGCCACCAGCTTGGTAACGCTCTCAATGACAGCCATCTGAGCGCCCTTGTACTGGTCTGCGCTCATCAGGAAGGGGTTGAAGCCCCATGCCATGCCGGAGCAGGTGCTGGTCTCGCCGTCCACCGGCAGCTTTGCCACCATGGCGTTCTGCGGGGTCAGCTGATAGGCACCGCCAAAGGGCATGAGCACAGTGGCGGCACCAATGGTGGAGTCGAACCGCTCAGACAGGCCCTTCTTGCTGCAGATGTTCAAATCGCCCACCATGTTCTTCATCTTCTGGCTGAAGGTCAGGCCCTCCCACTGGGGCTGCCAGACCGTGGCCTTTTCCACATGGACCTTCTGGTGCTTCTCGGCACCGTTGGAGTTCAGGAACTCGCGGCTGATGTTCACGATGGACATGCCGTTCCACACCATGTTCAGGCGGGGCTCAGCCGTTACCTTTGCCACCGGAGTGGCCTCAAGGTTCTCTTCGTTGGCGAGAGCAATGAACTTGTCCACGTCCTCGGGGGCCAGCGCCACAGCCATGCGCTCCTGGCTCTCGCTGATGGCCAGCTCGGTGCCGTCCAGACCCTCGTACTTCTTGGTGACCTTGTTCAGGTCGATGTACAGGCCGTCGGCCAGCTCACCGATGGCAACGGACACACCGCCTGCACCAAAGTCGTTGCAGCGCTTGATCATCCTGCAGGCATCCTCGCGGCGGAACAGGCGCTGCAGCTTGCGCTCGATGGGAGCATTGCCCTTCTGCACCTCGGCACCGCAGTGCTCAAGGCTGTCCAGCTTGTGGGCCTTGGAGGAGCCGGTAGCACCGCCCACACCATCACGGCCGGTGCGGCCGCCCAGCAGAACGATGACATCGCCGGGGGCGGGGCACTCGCGGCGGACGTGGGAAGCGGGGGTAGCGCCTACAACGGCGCCGATCTCCATACGCTTTGCCACATAGCCGGGGTGATAGATCTCGTCCACCTGACCGGTAGCAAGACCGATCTGGTTGCCGTAGGAGGAATAGCCTGCGGCAGCAGTGGTCACCAGCTTGCGCTGGGGCAGCTTGCCGGGCAACGTCTCACTGACCGGCTTGAGCGGGTCGCCTGCGCCGGTGACGCGCATGGCCTGATAGACGTAGCTGCGGCCGGACAGCGGGTCACGGATGGCACCGCCGATGCAGGTAGCTGCACCGCCGAAGGGCTCGATCTCGGTGGGATGGTTGTGGGTCTCGTTCTTGAACAGGAACAGCCAGTCCTCATCCTTACCGTTCACATCGCACTTGATCTTGACGGTGCAGGCGTTGATCTCGTCGGACTCGTCCAGATTTTTCAGGATGCCCTGCTTCTTCAGCTCCTTGGCACCGATGGTGGCAAGGTCCATCATGCAGCGGGGCTTGTTCTCGCGGCCCAGATCGGCGCGCATGGCCATGTAGCGGTCAAAGGCCTTCTGCACCACGGCATCGTCGATCTGCACATCGTCCAGAATGGTGCCGAAGGTGGTGTGGCGGCAGTGATCGGACCAGTAGGTGTCGATCATCTTGATCTCGGTGATGGTGGGGTCGCGGTGCTCCGAGCGGAAATACTTCTGGCAGAACTCGATATCGCCAAGATCCATGGCAAGGCCGTTGTCCGCAATGAACTTTTTCAGCTGCTCTTCGTCCAGCTGGTTGAAGCCCTCCAGCACCTTGACCGGGGCGGGCACAGGGTACTCCATTTTCAGGGTCTGCTTGGTGTCCAGCGAAGCCTCGCGGGCCTCCACCGGGTTGATGACGTATTTCTTGATCTCGGCCACCTGCTCGTCAGTCAGGGTGCCTTCCAGCAGATAGACGCGGGCAGAGCGCACCAGCGGGCGCTCGCCCTGACTGATGAGCTGGATGCACTCAGCAGCGGAGTCTGCGCGCTGGTCGAACTGGCCGGGCAGATACTCCACTGCAAAGGACACGCCGTCGCTGGCGGGCAGCTCGGCATAGGTGTTATCCACCGGCGGCTCACTGAACACGGTGTTTGCACACTGGTTGAACAGTTCTTCGTCGATGCCTTCCACATCGTAGCGGTTCAGCAGACGCAGACCGGTAAGCGACTGGATGCCCAGCAGGCTGGTGAGCTCATTTTTCAGGCCCGTGGCTTCCACATCGAAGCCGGGCTTTTTTTCCACATAAATACGATAGACCATTGGGTAGGTTCCCCCTTTGTATTCTTTGAACCGACCCTCTCAGTCACGGCTTACGCCGTGCCAGCTCCCCCGAAAGGGGGAGCTTTTTCTGCTGGCGGAAAGTACCGCGTTCGATGGCAAACCTAGGCTTGCCCATTTTCCCGCATAAAGCTCCCCCTTCGGGGGAGCTGTCGCCGCCAGGCGACTGAGAGGGTTTTCTTTCTTACTGCTTCTCTGCCAGTGCCTTCAGGGCTCGCAGGCCGATATCGCTGCGCTTGTGCAGCTTTTCAAAGCTGATCTTATCTGCCGCCTCATAGGCATGGCTCAGCGCATTGGTCAGCCGCGGGCCGGTAGCGGTGACACCCAGCACACGGCCGCCGGCCGTGACAAGGGTGCCATCCTCGGTGATGGCGGTGCCGGAGTGGTAGACCGTCACATTCTCCTCGCCGGGCAGCTGGCCGTCCACAAGGCCTGTGATGGGCTTGCCCTTCTCGTAAGCCACCGGGTAGCCGCCGGAAGCCAGAATGACGCAGGCGGCAGCGCCGTCCGAGAACTTGACCTCCTCGTTTTCCAGCGTGCCGTTGGTGCAGGCCTGCATGATGTGCAGCAGGTCGCCTTCCAGCAGGGGCAGCACCACCTGCGTTTCGGGGTCACCAAAGCGGCAGTTGTACTCGATGACCTTCGGGCCGTCCGGGGTGAGCATCAGGCCGAAGTAGAGGCAGCCCTTGAAGGGGCATCCCTCGGCGTTCATGGCCTTGATGGTGGGCAGGAAAATTTTCTCCATGCACTCAGCGGCCACTTCCGGGGTGTAGTAGGGGTTGGGAGCAATGGTGCCCATGCCGCCGGTGTTCAGGCCGGTGTCGTGGTCGTTGGCACGCTTGTGGTCCATGCTGGACACCATGGGCTTGACCACCTTGCCGTCCGTAAAGCTCAGCACACTGACCTCGGGGCCGGTGAGGAATTCCTCCACCACCACATGGTTGCCGGATGCGCCGAATTTCTTATCCAGCATGATCTCCTTCACGCCGTCCGCAGCCTGCTGCTCGTTTTCGCAGATCAGCACGCCCTTGCCCAGTGCCAGACCGTCGGCCTTGATGACCACCGGGTACTTGCCCTCGGCCTTGATGTACTCCATGACCTTGGCGGGGTCGTCAAAGGTCTCGTACTTTGCGGTGGGGATGCCGTACTTCTTCATCAGGTCCTTGGAGAACACCTTGGAGGCTTCGATGCGGGCAGCGGCCTTATCCGGGCCAAAGGCCGGGATGCCCACTGCTGCCAGCGCATCCACCATGCCCAGAGCCAGCGGATCGTCCTGCGCCACCACAACGTAATCGAACTTTTCTTCTACAGCAAAGCCCACCATGGTGTCCACATCGGTAGACTTGATGTTTTTGCACTTTGCGTCATAGCTGATGCCGCCGTTGCCGGGTGCGCACCAGATCTCGCCGCAGTCAGGGCTCTTTTTCAGTGCCTTGATGATGGCGTGCTCGCGGCCGCCGCCGCCCACTACCAGAATTTTTTTGCTCATTTTTACACCTTCTCTTAGTGATGGAACAGCCGCAGGCCGCAGAAGGCCATTGCAATGCCGTACTTGTTGCAGGTGTCAATGACCTGCTGGTCGCGGATGGAGCCGCCGGGCTGCACGATGGCGGTCACGCCGGAGCGGCGGGCACGCTCGATGTTGTCGCCGAAGGGGAAGAAGGCATCCGAGCCAAGGCACACGCCGGTCACCTTGCTGAGATATTCCTTCTTTTCCTCAGCGGTCAGCGGGGCGGGCTGCTCGGTAAAGGTCTCGGCCCACACATCGTCGCCAATCACATCCTCGGGCGTATCGCCGATGTAAACATCAATGGCGTTGTCGCGGTTGGGCTTTGCCACATCGTCGCGGAAGGGCAGGTTGAGCACCTTATCCATGTGGCGCAGCTGCCAGTTGTCGGCCTTCTGGCCTGCCAGACGGGTGCAGTGGATGCGGCTCTGCTGGCCTGCGCCCACACCGATGGTCTGTCCATGATAGGTGTAGCACACGCTGTTGGACTGAGTATACTTCAGGGTGATGAGTGCAATGACCAGATCACGCTTCTGCTCCTCGGTCACGTCCTTGTTCTCGGTGACCCAGTTGTTCAGCATGGTGTCGGCGTTGATGACCAGCTCGTTGCGGCCCTGCTCAAAGGTGATGCCGTACACCTGCTTGTGCTCGATGGGAGCGGGCTTGTAGGCCGGGTCGATGGCGACCACATTGTAGTTGCCCTTTTTCTTGCCGGACAGGATAGCCAGTGCCTCCGGCTCGTAGCCCGGGGCGATGATGCCGTCGGACACCTCGTGCTGGATCAGCTTTGCGGTGGGCACATCGCAGATGTCCGAAAGGGCGATCCAGTCGCCAAAGGAGGACATGCGGTCCGCACCGCGTGCACGGGCATAGGCATTTGCCAGCGGCGACAGCTCCATATCCGGGGCAATGTGGTACATTTTGCGTTCCACATCGGTCAGGGGCAGCCCCAGCGCTGCGCCTGCCGGGGAAACGTGCTTGAAGGAAGCTGCTGCGGGCAGACCACAGGCAGCTTTCAGCTCCTTGACCAGCTGGATGGAGTTGAGCGCGTCCAGAAAATTGATGTAGCCGGGCTTGCCGTTCAGCACAGTGACCGGCAGGTCAGAGCCATCTTCCATATAAATGCGGCTGGGCTTCTGGTTGGGGTTGCAGCCGTACTTCAGTGCCAGTTCGTTCATTGGTGCATCCTCCTTATTTCTCTATTGTTTTAGTCCTGTTTTTCCTCTGCGTCAAGCTTTTTGAGCAGTTCCAGCTCTTCGGGCAGCAGCTCCGGCTCCTCGGGGTCGTCCAGATCGCTGCACACGGCATCGTACTTGTTAAAGATCATGTCGCCGGTCTCGCCGGAGTCCAGATCAATGACCCGGGCAAACAGGCTCACCTTGTTGTCCGGGTTCAGGCTGCTCCACAGACCCTGTGCAAAATCGCCGATGGTGCGGGGGCAGGCAAAGCGCAGCGGCTCACCCTCAAAGCTGGGGATGGGATTTCCGTTGTGCTTGTAGGTGCTGATGAAATGGCCCTCGCCTGCAACGGGCTGCGGGTAATCAAAGAAATAGCGCTGCACGCTGTCGCCATTGCCGTCCGCAGACTTGAGAATGCTCATCTGATAGCTGCCGTCGGCGTACACCACAGCGGAGATGCGGGGGGTGTAGTTGGGGCCGTCCGGCTCAAAGGTGCGGGTGCGCAGGGCATCGGCAAAGCTCTTACCCTGACTCATCAGGTCATAAATGGTATCGGTCTGGTCACCGTTGGTCACGATATGGGTCTTGCCCAGCGTCAGCACCGGATTGTAAATAATGAGGCTGGGGTCCTCCAGCTTTGCGGGGTCCGCTGCGATGGTGCAGATGCCGCCGCGCTCGGGCACGGGGTCAAACACGCGGTTGCGGCTGTTCTCGCTGCGGCCCATGATAAAGTAGCCAATGAACATCTGGCGGCCATCCGGAGCCATTGCCACAGCAATGCCGCGGCCGGGATACTCGTTGGATGCCAGATACTCGTTCAGGTTGATCTTTTCCATGTCAAATTCTCCTATTACGGAACTCCCCCAGTCGCCTGCGGCGACAGCCCCCTCGGAGAGGGAGCCTTGCCTCCCTCCTTGAGGGAGGTGGCACGCCGTCAGGCGTGACGGAAGGAGTTTTCACTCGATCTCTCCGCTGCACACCATAGCCACGGCCTTGGGCAGCAGCTTCCACTCGGCCTGCTCCATCACACGCTTCTGCAGCACCTCGGGGGTGTCGCCGGGCAGGATGTCCACGGCCTTCTGCAGCAGGATGGGCCCGCCGTCGCACTCTTCGTTCACGAAGTGGACGGTGGCACCGGTCACCTTACAACCCCGGGCCAGAGCCGCCTCATGCGGACGCAGACCGTACATGCCGGGCCCGCAGAAAGACGGGATGAGCGCCGGGTGCACATTCAGGATGCGGCGGGGATACGCTTCAATGACACTGGGCCCCAGCACGGACAGAAAGCCTGCCAGCACCACCAGATCGATGTTGTGGTCTTTCAACGTTTTCAGCAGAGCTGCGTCAAAATCCTCACTACTGGCGTAATCCTTGCGGCGCACCACGCAGCCTTCCACACCGGCCTTTGCGGCCCGTTCCAGCGCATAGACACCGGGCTTGGAGGCCACCACAAGGGTGATCCTGCCGTTGGGGTTCTCGCCCCGGGCTTCGCTGTCCAGCAGAGCCTGCAGGTTGGTGCCGCCGCCGGAGACTAAAACTGCAATGTTCAGCACAGCTCCACGCCCTCACCTTCTGCAATGACGCCCAGACGGTAAGCTTCCGGCTCGCCATTTGCGTGCAGGATGTCCAGTGCCTTGTCGGCCTGCTCTGCGGGGACGGTGAGCACCATGCCAACGCCCATGTTGAAGGTGTTGAACATATCGTGCTCGGAGATATTGCCGGTCTTCTGCATCAGCTGGAACAGAGCCGGGGTGCGGACATCTGCCTTGTTGATGCGTGCGCAGCAGCCCTTTTTCAGGCTGCGGGGAATGTTCTCGTAGAAGCCGCCGCCGGTGATGTGGGAAATGCCCTTCACATCCACCTCTTCCAGCACCTTGAGCACAGGCTTGACGTAGATCTTGGTGGGAGCCAGCAGGGCCTCGCCCAGCGTCTTGCCGCCCAGCTCTGCAGGGGCAGTGTGCAGCACATCGGGGTTTGCGTCAATGTCAAAGATCTTGCGCACCAGCGAGAAACCGTTGGAGTGCACACCGGTGGAAGGCAGGGCAAGGATCACATCACCGGCTGCCATGGTCTCGTTGCTCAGGATCTTTTCCTTATCCACGACACCCACGGTGAAACCGGCCAGATCGTACTCCTCCTCCGGCATCATGCCCGGGTGCTCGGCAGTCTCGCCGCCCACCAGAGAGCAGTCGGCCTGCACGCAGCCCTCAGCCACACCCTTGACGATCTCTGCGATCTTCTCGGGAATGTTGCGGCCGCAGGCGATGTAATCCAGGAACACCAGCGGCTTTGCACCGGCGCAGATGACATCGTTCACGCACATAGCCACGCAGTCGATGCCGATGGTATCGTGCTTGTCCATGATCATGGCAATTTTCAGCTTGGTGCCCACGCCGTCGGTGCCGGAGATCAGCACCGGGTGCTTGTAGCCGGTGCAGTCCAGCTCAAACAGGCCACCAAAGCCGCCCAGACCGCCAATGCAGTGCTCGTTCATGGTGCGGGCCACATACTGCTTCATCAGTTCAACAGAGCGATAACCGGCGGTGATATCCACACCAGCGGCTGCATAGCTTTCAGAATAGCTTTTTTCCATGGTCTTACTCTCCTAACTTTTTCTCGTCCTTGGGACGGTCGTTCAGGTGGCGTTCGTGAATATCGGTGGAAAGCACCTCGTCCGGCTTCACGGCATATTCGCCGGTAAAGCAGGCGGTGCAGAATCCGCATTTTGCGTTCTTTGTAAGCTGGACAACATGCTCAGTGGAAAGGTAGCCCAGCGTATCGGCCCCGATGACCTCATTGATCTGCTCGACCGTGCGGCCGGTGGCCACCAGCAGCTTCTGATCCGGGATGTCAGTGCCGAAGTAGCAGGGGTACTTGAACGGCGGGGCCGACACCATAAAGTGCACCTCGGTGGCACCGGCGTCCCGCAGCAGCTTGATGATGCGGGCAGAGGTGGTGCCGCGCACGATGGAGTCATCCACCAGCACCACGCGCTTGCCCTTGACCGTGCTGGAAACGACGTTCAGCTTGATGCGCACGCTGTTCTCGCGCTGCTTCTGACTGCCCTGAATGAAGGTGCGGCCGATGTACTTATTCTTAATAAAGCCGATGCCATAGGGGATGCCGCTCTCCTGTGAGTAGCCGAGAGCTGCATCCAGACCAGAATCCGGCACGCCGATGACCACGTCCGCTTCCACGGGGTGTTCCTGTGCAAGGAACCGGCCGGCCTGCTTGCGGGCCTCGTGCACCGAGCTGCCCTCGATGATGCTGTCCGGACGGGAGAAATAGATGAACTCAAACACGCACATCTGGGTGTCCGGCCGACCGCAGTGATCCTTGATGCTGCGCAGCTCACCGGTTTTTGCGTCTGCCACCACGATCTCGCCGGGCTCCACGTCCCGCAGCAGGGTGGCACCGGCAGCGTCCAGTGCACAGCTCTCACTGGCAAATACGTAGCCGCCGCCGGGCAGCGTGCCGATGCACAGGGGCCGGTAGCCGCGGGGGTCACGCACTGCAATGAGCTTGGTGGCCGACATGATCACCAAACTGTAGGCACCCTCCAGCACATCCATCGTCTTGCTGATGGCTGTCTCGATGCTGCCCATGCGCAGGCGGTTGCGGGTGATCAGGTAGCAGATCACCTCGGTATCGGAGGAGCCGTGGAAGATGGCACCTTCATTTTCCAGCTGGCGGCGCAGCTCGATGGCGTTGGTCAGGTTGCCGTTGTGGCACAGTGCCATGGTGCCGCGGCCGTGCCGGACGATCATGGGTTGTGCATTGGCGCGCACACGGCTGCCTGCCGTGGCGTAGCGCACGTGACCGGTAGCCATGTGCGCATTGGGGTTTGCCAGACTTGCCAGCACCGCCGGGGTGAACACCTCGTTCACAAGGCCGAGGTCGCGGTGGCCGTTGATCACGCCATCATCGTTCACGGCGATGCCGCAGCTCTCCTGACCACGGTGCTGCAGGGCATACAGAGCCGAGTAGGCCGCAGCGGCCACATCCTCGGTACCGGCACGGTCGTAAATGCCGAAAACGCCGCATTCTTCGTGCAGCGGATATGCAAAATCAGACATTGGTTCTCCTTTACAGCTGGGCGATCTCAGCCTGCAGCTTTTCCTCTTTGGCAGCGATCTGTGCGGCCATGGCGGTGCGCTCTGCTGCCAGCTTTTCGGCCAGAGCGTCGTCGCTCAAAGCCAGAATTTCCGCAGCCAGCCATGCGGCGTTCTTGGCACCGTTCAGAGCCACCGTTGCCACCGGGATGCCGCTGGGCATCTGCACCGTGGCAAGCAGGGCATCCATGCCGTCCATGGCACCGCCCTTCATGGGAATGCCGATCACCGGCAGGGTGGTGTTGGCAGCAAAGGCACCCGCCAGATGTGCTGCCATGCCTGCTGCGCACAGGATCACGCCGAAGCCGTTGGCGCAGGCGCTTTTGGCAAACTCCGCTGCCCCGGCAGGGGTGCGGTGTGCCGAAAGGATGTGCGCCTCAAAAGGGATGTCCAGCGCTTTCAGCTGGGCACATGCGCCCTTTACCACCGGCCAATCGCTGTCAGAACCCATGATCACAGCCACTTTACGAACCATATCCAAACCTCTCTTTCTCAACCGACAAACAAAAAAGGCTGCGGTACACCCGTACCACGGCCTTTAATTCTGCGTATGCTCTCCCGACGCTTTGCACAAAGTTGCACGATGCCCCTGACATGCCCGAATGTTGTTTCGACCCATGAGACCCGGCAGCATCTTCATCATTGAAGTTCTCCTCCGCAGTTCCTTGTGCTTGCGTTTTCAGGCGGCGGAAAAGCCCTTTCTGCGGGCCGCCGTCCCTGTACTACATACAGTTTACGGCAAAAAAACATCTTTGAAAAGAGTGTTCCCACAAATTCTACCTTGTGTTTTCATGCCGTCAAAAAACTTTCAAAAGTTTTGTGCAGTTTCGACATTGTTTTTCTTTTTAAGTATGACTTATAGTTTAAGTATATTTTATGTAAATAGGATGCGTTAACTTTTTGTACAATAGACGGACTTTTTTAAAAAATAATTTTTGCTGTAATTGCCCGTGCAGCGCGGATGAGGTCCGCCGGGGCACAGCACACCTGCGTGCCGATGCGCCCGCCGGAGACATAGACCTTCTCCTGCGTCAGCACGCTCTCATCGAACACAGTCTTATACTGCTTTTTCATGCCTACCGGGCTGCAGCCACCACGCACATAGCCGGTGACCTTGTTGATATCGGCCACATGGATCATGGCAACGCTTTTTTCGCCCACACTGCGGGCAGCGGCTTTCAGATCCAGCTCTGCTGCCACCGGAATGACGAACACAAAATAGTTTTTGCTATTGCCCTGCGTCACCAGCGTCTTATACACGCAGGCAGGGTCTTCGCCCATGCTGCCTGCCACATCCACACCTGCCACGGCAACGCCCTCTTCATGAGCGTACTCGTGGGCGGTGTAGGGCACCTTCTCGCGCTCCAGAATGCGCATGGCATTGGTTTTTGCTTCTTTTCCCATTGTGGTATTCCCCTTTATATTTAGCTGGTTCTATTCTTAAGTATGATGGCATTGGGTCAGCGTCCTCGCCCTCTCCGTCATTGCTAACGCAATGCCACCTCTCCCAAAGTGAGAGGCTTTGGCAATCCACGCAAAGTTTCCGTTTTTGCCAAGGGCTCCCCCTTTGGGGGAGCTGCTGAGCGCAAGCGAAGCTGAGAGGGCGAGCCTGCTTTTCCTTTTCCTGCCCCCATTCTACCACTTTCTTCAAAAAAATTCAAAATTCTCTTGACTTCAGTTTCCTGAAGTGATATCATAGCGTCACACACTTCAGAACCCTGAAGTTTGACACTGCAAGCTGCGGCAAAGGAGCCGGTCTCCCTCGCCGTTTCACACGATAAGGCAAAGGAGACAAAACACTATGATCATCGTACTCAAACAGAACGCACCTGAGGTACAGGTACGCGAGTTCTGCCACGAACTGCAGGATATGGGCCTGCAGATCAACGATTCCAAGGGCAGTGAGAGCCACATTCTGGGCCTGATCGGTGACACCAAGGCCGTGGCCGAGAGCTGGGTGCTGGCAAACCCGGTGGTGGAGACCTGCCGCCGCGTGACCGAGCCTTATAAGAAGGCCAACCGCAAGTTTCACCCGGACGACAGCGTGATCGATGTGGACGGCGTAAAGATCGGCGGCGGAAACTTTGCGGTCATTGCAGGCCCCTGCAGCATTGAGAGCGAGGAGCAGATCACCTACTGCGCACAGCGCGTGAAGGCTGCGGGTGCTTCCCTGCTGCGCGGCGGCGCATTCAAGCCCCGCACCTCGCCCTACTCCTTTCAGGGTATGCGCAGCGAGGGCCTCGACCTGCTCAAGCTGGCACGCCGCGCCACCGGTGCTCCCATCGTGACCGAGATCATGAACACCGAGCACCTGCCCCTGTTCGAGAATGTAGACCTCATTCAGGTGGGTGCCCGCAACATGCAGAACTTTGAGCTGCTCAAGGCCGTTGGCCGTCAGAAGAAGCCGGTGCTGCTCAAGCGCGGCCTTGCCAATACGCTGGAAGAGTTCGTGATGAGCGCCGAGTACATCATGGCTGAGGGCAACGAGAACGTCATCCTCTGCGAGCGCGGCATCCGCACCTTTGAGACCAGCATGCGCAACACCCTCGACCTTGCCGGTGTGGTGATGCTGCACAAGATGACCCACCTGCCCGTTATTGTGGACCCCAGCCATGCCTGCGGCCACGCATGGATGGTGCCGGATCTGGCAAAGGCCGCTGTTGCTGCCGGTGCCGACGGCCTGATGATCGAGGTGCACAACAACCCCGCCAAGGCAAAGTGCGACGGTGCCCAGAGCCTGACCCCCGATCAGTTCGACGAGCTGATGCAGTTCATCGGCAAAGAGGTGGAGTTCTTCGGCAAGAAGCTGAACTGATGATTTGAAAGATCCTCCGCATCGCTCTGGATATATTCAGCGGAAAGAATATTTTTGATATTGCAAACAAGCCAGACCTGCGGGTCTGGCTTGTTTGCTTTTTCACGGGAGGGTTCGTGGATATAAACGGCATCTTCCGGTTCTGCCCCTTTTCCTGTGAAAAAACAACCCCGGGGCGCTTGCGGTCACCCCGGGGTTGTTACAAGAATGATCTACTTTTTCAGGAGATCAGGCTCTTTTCCTTGGCCTTATCCCAGACAAGGCAGGTTTGGAGCTTGGTCACATAGCGATAGGGGCGGAACTCGTTTTCCTTCACATCGTCCATCAGACCCTGCTCTTCCATCCAGCTGGCAGCCTGCCGCAGATGAAGGTCGGTGTCATCGATGTCGCTGAAGCTCTTCACCGTCTGCGGTTCCGGGCAGCCGGCCTTTTCCCAGATCAGGGTCGCCAGACCGGCGCGGTTGGAGGGCATGGGGACACCGGGCATATTCAGCACGCGATAGATGCCGGTTCCGGTTTCGTAAATGCCCCACACGGCTGCACCGGTCAGCGCAACAGCCGCAATGCCGGCCACCACATCGCTGCTGCTGCCGCCGCCGGGATTGACAGGGTCAACATTTCCACCCTGATACAGCGCTTCGACGGTCACGTTGCAACCGGGCATCTTAAAGTGTGCGGTCTGCTCATCGCCCAGATCCAGCGCTTTGCCATCGTCACGCACGGCGCTCCAGCCGAGGAACTCTGCGCCCTCTGCGCCCTCCGGGAGGTTTGCCGTCACGGTCACGGTGGTGTTTTCCGGCACAACGGTGGCAGTATCCAGCTCCTGCTCCCCGGCACCGAGGTTAGCGGTTGCCTTCGCATTTACAGCGTTGACGATGTTGCCGTTGGCATCTGCCAGATAGCGGTATTCCACGCCATCATCGCCGCGCTTATAGCCGATGATGTAGCCAGAATTCATGCTGAAGAGTTTCAGCTTGTTCTGATAGCTGAGATCCTCGTTGTCCGTTGTGATCTGACGGCCCCGCGCAGGGTCATCCACCCGGATCTTTGCCGTGCCGGCAAAGCTTTTTTTGATGTTGATCTGCTGGTCATTTCCCAGACTAATATCATCAGTATTATTCTCAAAGGTCACAGCCTTCAGGTCGATCTCCGAATCGCCTGCATCGGCCACACGGACACCGGTGACGCTGTTGCGGATGGTGCCGCCGTTCAGCTGCACATCGCCGCTTTCGCCCGAAATGTCAATGGCGGTGCCGTTCGGCGCTTCGACCGTGCCGCCATTAAGGCGCAGACCTCCGTGGTTTTTGACAGCAATCCCGGCGTCCGTAGTAAAGCTGCCGCCGTTGATCCGTACCTGACCCCAGTTGTTGTCAATGCAGCTGGCACCCTCAGACGCAAAGGTTCCCTCTGTTGTGATGCCCTTGTTAATGGTCAGGTTTGCAGAGTTGTTGACAAAGCAGCTTTTTGTGCCGGTGGTTTTGAAGTCGCCGCCATTGACGTCCACCGTGCCGGTACTGTTAAGGATAACAGGTTCCTCGGAGGTCGCTGTAACATCGTTCAACGTCATGTGGCCGCCATTAAAAATCCAAAAAACAGCTCTTTCTTCTGCCGGGTTTTTATCATGTATATACGTACCCCCGTTAATAATCACCCTTCCAGAACCTGAAGCTGTCAGACAGTAAGCATTCGATTCCATTTCTGCATCATTTACCGTAAGTGTACCTGCAGAAACCATGCCTACATTGAGACCTTTCGATGTGTATTTACCTTTTTCAATTGTCACCTGTGCTGACGGAGATGCTACCATTATGAAGTGTTTTCCATACGTTGCACAGTCAACTTCATAATCGGCTTCACTCTTAATATTTACGATTCCTGCATTTTCCACGTCGATAAAAGGATCAGGACCGTTGAATGTAATATTACCTTTAATGGCAATATTCACCGGCTGTGTCGTATCGGTTACATTGATCACAATTTTACCAGTATAAGGCCCCGCCGGGATCTCGTAATTGCCGCCTTTGGTGATGGTGGTCACACCTTCAAGCGGGATCTGTGTGGCTGCGGTATCTTCCTGCGCAGTTACGCCATTTTCAGGCGTACCCCCCCCAGAGCAAGTGCATTGACCGGAAGGACAGATGTCATCATGCATGCCGCAAGCACTGCACTGATGAGCCGCATCTTCTGTTTTTTCATCCTCAAAACCTCTGCTTTCTGTTAAATTTCTGAGACTTATGTCTCGCATTTTTAGTATAGCACCTCTATTTTCTGCATACAATCTTCACCTGCACTGAAATTTGCCTTGTAATTTCTTCTAATTTTTGTTGCCTTTGCTCGAAATTTTCCGAAACTTCTCCCGGTAGTACCGCCCCCCCCGGCATTCCATTTTTTGCGTATTTGTGTTATACTATAGTGTATTTGCAATCCACCCTGAAATGAGGTTTTTTTATGAAAGCACATATCGCACGCAACCAGAACGCCGGTGTCCCGCTGGTTCTGGGCTGGAACCTTTCCCCCGCCGACCGCGGCAAGCTGGAAGGCATGGCTCCTGCTTTTGGCATGAAGGTGCTGCTCGTCTCCCCTGCCGATGCGGGCAAGACCGTGGCACAGCTGCTGGGCGAGGTGGAGACCAAGGCCGCCCGCACGCTGGTGCTGGAACCGGGTGCCTACCCGCCGGCAGTGGTTCTGGCCAACTTCAAGGAGAAGGATGTGGACACCCTGCTGGATCTGATGAAGCAGGCACAGGTTATCATTCCGCTCAAGGCCGTTGTGACTCCCTCCAACCGCAATTGGGTGTTCGGCGATCTGCTGGCCCACCTGCAGGAGGAGCACGCCGCCTTTACCGCCGCAAAGGAGAACCACACCGTATGAAGACCCGCGCAAAACGTTTCGTCAGCGCCCTGCTGGCCGGGGTGCTCTGCCTGAGCCTGCTGGCAGGCTGTGCCTCCAAAAAGAAAGAGCTTACCCGCTATTCCACCGTTTTTTATGATGTGTTCGATACCGTAACGCAGGTGATCGCCTACTGCGAGAGCGAGGAAGAATTCAATACCCAGATGGATGCCCTGCACGCAGACCTTATTACCTATAACCAGCTGTATGATATCTACAACGATTACCCCGGCGTGACCAACGTCAAGACCATCAACGACAATGCCGGCAGCGCTCCGGTGGAGGTGGACGACCGCATCCTCTCCATGCTGGAGCTGGCCGACCAGATGTACCAGACCACCAACGGCAAGCTGAACATTGCCATGGGCAGCGTGCTGAATATCTGGCACAATTACCGCGAAGCTGCCGAAGCCGCCGAGACGGATGCCGACAACAAGCTGCCCACCATGGAAGAGCTGGAAGCAGCCGCCCAGCACTGTGATATCAACAACGTGATCATCGACGCGGATGCCAAGACCGTTTATCTGGCCGACCCGGAAATGTTGCTGGATGTGGGCAGCGTGGGCAAGGGCTACGCCGTGGAAATGGTGTGTCAGGCTGCCGAGGCCCGCGGCCTGACCAGCGCTCTGGTGAGCGTGGGCGGCAATCTGCGCGCCATTGGTGTAAAACCGGACGGCAGCCAGTGGACCGGCGGCGTGGAAAACCCGTGGAGCTCTTCGGATATATACACCTCGGATTCCATGCTGGACGGTGCCATCAACATGAGCGATATGGCCCTTGTGACCAGCGGCGACTACCAGCGCTACTACGTGGTGGACGGCAAGCGCTACCACCACCTGATCGACCCGGACACCCTGTTCCCCGCCGCCTACTTTAACGGCGTGACCGTGCTGTGCAGCGACTCCGGCCTTGCCGACTGCCTGACCACCGGCCTGTTCTGCCAGCCGCTGGAGGACGGGATGAAGATCGTGGAAAGTCTGGACGGCGTGGAAGCCATGTGGTGCACACCGGATCAGCAGGTCATCACCTCTTCCGGCTGGGATTCCCATTTGAAAAAGTAACCCTTAAAACGGCAAAAGGCCGACGCAGTGCTGCGTCGGCCTTTTGCTGTTTTATCAGATGGTGAACTGCACCACACAGAATGCCGCGTAGATGCACAGCAGCGCAATGCCCTGCGGGCGGCTCAGCTTGCCCTTGAAGAGGGCGGGCAGGGTGAGCAGCAGCATCACGGCGAACATGACCGGGAACTCCAGCACCAGCGATGCATTGTGGCCAAAGAGCAGGGAGTTCTGCGGGATGGTGAAGGGTGCCACCGTGGCGGAAACACCGCTCACCAGCACCAGATTGAACACGTTTGCACCAATGACATTGCCCAGCGAAAGTGCACCGTGGCCCTTTGCCAGCGAGGTGATGGCCGTGACCAGCTCCGGCAGCGAGGTGCCCAGTGCCACAAAGGTGAGCGCGATCACCGACTCCGGCACGCCCAGTGCCTGTGCGATCAGGGTGCCGTTGTCCACCAGCAGGTTGGCACCCACGGCAATGAGCACAGCGCCCACGGCCAGCAGACCCAGCTCCTTGGCAAAGGACGCATTTTCTTCCGGTTCTTCCTCTTCTTCCGGGGCGGGGGCGTTCTTCATGGCCATCACGTTGCAGATGATATACGCTACGAACATGGCCAGAAGGATCAGGCCCACCGGGCGGGAGAAGTAGCCGGTGGTGTAGGCCACACCGGCATAGAAGGCCGCTGCCACAAAGAAAAACAGCACCGGCGTGCGCAGGCTCTTGGGGTCTACCTTGCCCGGCTTCACCGCAATGGTGAGGGCCGCAATGAGCGATGCATTGCAGATGATCGAACCGATGGCGTTGCCATAGGCGATCTCGCCGTGGCCGGTAAAGGCCGAGGTGGTGGAGACCATCACCTCCGGCAGGGTGGTGCCGATGGACACCACGGTGGCACCGATGAGCAGCTCCGGCACATGGAAGCGGCGGGCAATGCCCGTGGCACCATCCACGAACCAGTCACCGCCCTTGATGAGGCACAGCAGGCCCACGATGAACAGCAAAACAGGAATGAGCATAGTTTTCTCCTTTTGTTTTTGGCAGAGCAGCAATAAAAAAGAGGCCTTTATTACATCCTGCCCAGAAACGGGAAAGTGTAATAAAAGTCTCAAGCTTCTGGTGACACAGCGGGCATTTCTGCCGGGATGTCGCTGCGCCACAGCGCACCGTTTTTGCAAAACGAGCGCCCTTTACTCCCTTTTATCCGAAAAACATTATACCGGTTTTTGCACCAAAGTGCAAGAGGAGCGTTGAAATTTCATCCGGCCTTGGCTACTTTCTTCGCGTTGGGATAAATACGCTCCATGCGGGCATCGTCAAAATGCGCATCCAGCAGCATATCGATGCTGTTCTTGGGGCCTTCACCGCTGGTGCGGGCATCGTACCGGGCCAGCGCCAGCGCACTGGTGAGCGTGTTCACCGCCATGAATACGGCCAGCAGGACGGTCATCCATGGGCGGACGCGGCTGCGCACCTTCTCCATGCCTCTGAGCACCAGCGGATAGCCGTAGCGCATCCATACCACCGCCGCAATGCCCCAGAAAAAGCAGTACAGCAGGTTGATGCGCCCGCCCAGATTGAACTTGAACTTGCTGTAGTCCCAGAACACGGTGCCGAACAGCAGCTCGGTGACGGCGCTGCACACGTATTCGTACACACCGCCCATGACGGTGCCGAAGGCGAACAGGTAGCGGTCGCTCCGGTCCTTTTCCTGACGCAGCAGCACCGTTGCCAGCACCAGCGCCAGACCCCACACCACGCTGAACGGCCCCCAGACCAGACTGGAGCGGCTCATCCAGACCCCGGCGGTCACGCGGCAGAACACCGTCTCCACCATGTCGCCCAGAAACGCGCCGATCACGAACAGCCACAGCAGGTCGGACACGCTGAGGAAGTTCTTTTCCCCCTTCCGGAGCGCAGTCTGCTCCTGCCGGGCCGCAGCCGGGTAAGCATACTGGATGCGTTTTTCAATGTAAAGCGCGATCCTGCGGCGCAGCGTGTCCGACCGCTCCCCCAGTCTCTGGTTGAGCTGCTCCAACATCGGGTGCCGGGCCGCATACTGCTGCACCAGCACCGCCGAACCGATCTGGTCCAGCACCGCCACCGTCAGCGAGACCCATACTGCCGGGCGCAGCAGCCAGACAGGGATATGCGCGCACAGCTGCAGCAACACATTATTGCCCCACAGCACACTTGCCGTGCCCAGCGCACCCCACAGCAGCGAATACTGCAGGCACACATAGCCGTTCAGATTGAATTTTTTGCCGGAATAGTCCCACCACTTGCGGCGGTGCAGGCGTTCCAGCAGTTTGGCGGTGATCCATTCCATCACCGTTGCCGCCATCATACAGGCAAAGAACAGGTAGACCGGCTCGGTGCGCAGGTCGCCGAAACTCACGGCCAGCAGCACGCCGGTGGTACCGTAGATAAAGCAGAACGGGCCTGCCGCCGCACCGCGGTTGGCAAACCTTCCGCCCCGGATGGTCGCGACTACCGTCTCAGCCACCCAGCCCAGAAAGGAATATACTAGATAAATAACACCCAGAGTATAGAAGTTCAGCGTCATAAGGTTCCTTTCGCTTCCAGTTTTTTCTTACTGCATTGATTGTACCTGTTTTGGGCGCTGTGTACAAGAGCCGTGCAGAAATTTTGTCACTCTGCGACGCGGCAGGCTCTCCGGGCATCTCTGAAAAGACGAAGATCCAGTCTGTTGCTTTGTTTTCAGATACATCTTAGAAAAAGGCCCTGCCATCCCGAAGGACAGCAGGGTCCAAAATTACAGCTTGAATTTACAGAGCGGAATCACAGCTGGCTCTTATACAGCTCCACGATCTCTTCCACGCTGGTGTCGCGGGGATTGCCGGGACGGCAGGCATCCGCAAATGCGGACTCGGCGAGGAACTGGATATCCTCTTCCTTCAGGATGCCGTGCAGATTTGTGGGGATGCCCACGTCTGCGCTCAGCTGCTTGACGGCGGCGATGGTGGCGTCAGCGGCTTCCACATCGTTCATCTCGTCGATGCCCATAACGCCCATGGCCTTGCCCACGGCGCGGTAGCGCTCACCGGCAACGCTCTTGTTGTACTCCAGACCCACCGGCAGCAGGATAGCGCAGGCCACACCGTGCGGGGTGTCATACAGAGCGGACAGGCCGTGTGCCATGGAGTGGACGATGCCCAGACCCACATTGGAGAAGCCCATGCCGGCGATGTACTGGCCCAGAGCCATGCCCTCGCGGCCTTCCGGGGTGTTCTGCACTGCGCCGCGCAGGCTCTGGCTGATGAGCTTGATGGCTTCCAGATGGAACATATCGGAGATGACGCAGTGACCCTTGGTGATGTAGCCCTCGATGGCGTGGGTCAGAGCGTCCATGCCGGTGGCGGCGGTCAAGCCCTTGGGCATGGAGGACATCATATCGGGATCGACCACGGCGATCTCGGGGATATCGTTGGTATCCACGCAGACGAACTTGCGCTTCTTCTCCACATCGGTGATGACGTAATTGATGGTGACCTCAGCAGCAGTGCCGGCAGTGGTGGGAACAGCGATGGTGAACACCGCGTGCTTCTTGGTGGGAGCAACACCTTCCAGAGAGCGAACATCCGCAAACTCGGGGTTGTTGATGATGATGCCGATGGCCTTTGCGGTATCCATGGAGGAGCCTCCGCCGATGGTCACGATGCAGTCAGCTTCAGCAGCCTTGAAAGCGGCCACGCCGTCCTGCACGTTGGCGATGGTGGGGTTGGGCTTGATCTCACTGTAAACAGCATAGGCAAAGTTTGCAGCATCCAGCAGATCGGTGACCTTCTTGGTGACGCCGAACTTGATCAGGTCGGGATCGGAGCAGACGAATGCCTTCTTGTAGCCGCGGGCGGTCAGTTCGGGAACGATGTTCTCAATGGCACCGTGGCCATGGTAGGAGATGGTATTCAGAACGATGCGGTCAGCCATAGTTATTTTTCCTCCAAATCTCTTTTCCGCCGCTTTCCGGGCGGAACTCTCTGTTTTTCAGCATAGCACATTGTCAAAAGCTTTGCAATGTGAAATTGTTTGAATTTATTGTAAATTTTTATCAATGTGCAGTGTTTTATGGGCACTTTTTCCGATTTCCCACAATTTTATGATGTTTTTTCTTTTTCCCCTTGACAAGTAGCGCAAATCGTGTATTATTGTATCAAGCGCTTAATACAGCAAGACAAGGAGATGATACCATGGGCGAACAGTTTGATGCCAGCCGCCCGATCTATGCCCAGCTTGTGGAACGGCTGAAGGCCCGGATCCTGGCCGGCACCTACCCGCCGGGCGGGCATCTGGATTCGGTGCGTGATCTGGCCGCAGCCGCCGGGGTGAACCCGAACACGATGCAGCGGGCCCTTGCCCAGCTGGAGACGGAAGGTCTGGTGCACACCGAACGCACCGCAGGCCGCTATGTTACGGAGGACACTGCATTGATCGAACAGCTTCGCGCCGACACCGCCCGGACGCTGGCGTCGGATTTTCTGGAAAAGATGCGCGGCATCGGCTACAGTCCCGCACAGGCGGCCGCGCTTTTGGAACACTGGGACGCAAAGGAGGACCGCAATGAATGAACTTTTGAGCTGTGAAGCACTGACCAAGTGCTACCAGAAGGATAAGACCGCACTGGAAAATGTAGACCTGCACATCGGCTTTGGCCGCATCGTGGGTCTGCTTGGCCCCAACGGCAGCGGCAAGACCACCCTCATCAAGCTGGCGAACGGTCTGCTGCAGCCCAGTGCAGGCAGCATCCGGATCGCCGGCATGACCCCCGGGCCGGACACCAAAGCCATCGTGTCCTATCTGCCGGACGCCGACTGGCTGCCGGACTGGATGCGTGTGGAGCAGCTGGTGGAAATGTTCCGCGAATTCTATGCCGATTTTGACCCCGCCAAGGCGAACGAAATGCTGGCCCGGCTGGAACTGGAACCGAAGGCGCGGCTCAAGACCCTCTCCAAGGGCAGCAAGGAAAAGGTGCAGCTGATCCTGGCCATGAGCCGCGCCGCAAAGCTCTACCTGCTGGATGAGCCCATTGGCGGCGTGGATCCTGCCGCCCGGGACTACATCCTGAGCACCATCCTGAACAACTACAGCCGGGATGCGACCGTCATTCTATCCACCCACCTCATCGGTGATATCGAGCCCATTCTGGATGAAGCCGTCTTTTTGAAGGATGGCCGGGTTTTCGCCCACCGCAATGCCGAAGAGCTGCGCGAGACCGAGGGCATGAGCGTGGATGCATATTTCCGGGAGGTATTCAAATGCTGAAACAGCTGTTAAAATATGAATTCAAGGCCACCGGCCGCACCTACGGCGGGCTGTATCTGGCCCTTGTTGCGCTGGCAGTGCTGAGCGGCTTTTCCCTGCGCAGCTCTTCCAAGGACAACTTTGCATCTCTGCTGCTGTTCGCCTACATGGTCGTAGCCGTTGCGGTGGCAGTGGTGTCCGTGATGACCATTGTCACCCGCTTCACCCGCAATCTGCTGGGCCGCGAAGGCTACCTGATGCACACCCTGCCGGTGACGGAAAGCCAGCTCATCCTTTCCAAGCTGATCTCCAGCGTGGTTTGGATGCTTTGCAGCAGCATCGTGGGCATTTTCTCCTTTGCGGTGATGCTGCTGGCTCTGTCTCTGAACAGCGCGGCCCTGCAGCAGCTGCCGGAGCTGTGGCAGAAAGTGGTAGAGATCTTCCGAGAGATCTTCCGCATGACCGGCAGCTCCGGGTGGCTCTGGCTGGCCTTTGAAACGCTGAATGGGCTGGTGGCACTGGTGTCCAGCATCCTGTGCATCTATGCCGCATGCATGATCGGCCACCAGTTCAAAAAGCACATGGTCCCGGCCGGTATTCTGGCATTTTTCCTGCTGTCCTTCCTGCAGAACTGGCTGAACTCCAGTGTCAGCAGTGCCGACATGCTGCAGGCTGTTTCCGATCCCACCCTTGGCGGTGTAGATGTTTCCATTGCTGCGCCCAGTGCGTTCACCACCCTGTTCGGGCTGGCGGTCAGCATTGCCTTTGCCGCAGGATACTTTCTGCTGACCCGCTGGCTGATGGAGCATAAGCTGGATCTGGAATGATCTTAATGTCCTCCGCTTTCGTTCTGGGCATTTTCAGCGAAACTACTTCTTAATTGCAATTTGTAAAAGGCCGAACCATAAACTTCATCTGATACAAAAAACATCTGCAAGCTGCCCCATACCGGGCAAAGTTTGCAGATGTTTTTCTTGTTATAAAGTGTTCAGCACTCGTCGTACTGCTTTTTCAGGTAGTTCAGGCATTCCACCGCGTTTTCCGGGGTGGTGTTCTCCAGCGTTGCAAAGATATAGGGCTTTTCCTGCTTTGCAAACCGCAGGATGGTGCGGTAGTCCTCCATGCCTCCCTGCCCTGCACCCGTAGCAGCCAGCTGGCCGCCTGCATCCTTGCGCAGAAAATCCTTGAAGTGGATCATGGCGATATCCTTACCCAGAAGCTCGATGGCCTCGGCGAACACTTCCTCGCGGCGGTCCACATTTTCCATGTTCAGCAGGTTGACGGGGTCGAACAGGATCTGCAGGTTCGGGCTGCCGATCTCATCCAGCACGGTGCGGGCGCGTCTGGCATCGTACACGATGTGCTTGACTACCGGCTCAATGGCAATGGTCACGCCGTACTGCTCGGCACAGCGCACCACCGGCTTGAAGTTCTTGATAAAGGTGGAAAGTGCGGCATCGCTGCGGCACTCCGGACAGAATTTGTACTCCGCGTTGGGCGCACCGGTCTCGGTGCCCACCATGCCGCAGCCCAGAAGACTTGCAAAGCGGATATGGGCATAGTATTTTTCCTGAATGGCGTGCAGGGCATCCGCATCCGGGTGGGCAAGGTTCAGGTAGTTGCCCAGCACGGCAATGTCGATGCCGTTTTTCTCAAACAGATGCCGCAGATACAGCGCATAGCCGGGGGTCAGGGCGCTGGGGGTGCAGGGCAGCTCCTTGAAGGATTTACTCAGAGCCACATGGGCGCAGGTAAAGCCTTTCTGGCGCACCAGCGGCAGCACCTGTTCAACGGGCAGCTTTTCCGCGTCATGCAGACGCAGGCCGAATTGGATCATGGAAAACCTCCTCCTTTCCCGCACAACACGCGGGGTTGCATTGACCTTATTATACACGAAAGCTGCGTTCCATGGAACCGCCTGAAATAAAAAAAGAGCATCACTTTGCACCCTCAATGGATACAAATGATGCTCTTTTTTCAGATCTGGTCCTGGCAGATGCGGCTCATTCTCAGCGCCGGTACTTTGCAGCGGCCTGCAGGCGCTGCATCGCACGGTCGAGCGCGATCTTGCTCTGATAATATTCATGCATGCTCTGCTGATGCTGCAAACGCTCCTCGGCACGGATGCGGGCAGCCTCGGCACGGTTCTTGTCGATATCCTCCGGGCGCTCGGCGCTGTCCACCAGCACCATCACATAGGCAGGTGTCACCTCGGCAATGCCGTCGCCTACCAGGATGTCCTGGCTTTCACCGTTCACCTCAAAGTGCAGGATGCCCATGTGGATGGCCACCAGCACCGGGCTGTGTCCAGCCTGTATGCCGTACACGCCATCGCTGATGGGCAGCACAAGGTCTTCGCAATCGCCCTGATAGTACTCACCGCTGGACGCAGTGATGTTCAGCATGAACTTGTTCATCAGACGGCACCGCCCTTTTCCTCAGCCAGCTTTTCCGCTGCCTTCTGGCGGGCATCTTCCAGCGTACCAACGTTGAAGAAAGCCCACTCCGGCAGATCATCGGCCTCGCCGTCCACAATGGCGGCAAAGCCGCGCACGGTATCCTGCAGCGGCACATACTTGCCCTTCAGGCCGGTAAAGTTCTCGGCCACAGCAAAGGGCTGGGAGAGGAACTTCTGCAGCTTGCGGGCGCGGGCAACGGTGAGCTTGTCGTTCTCGTCCAGCTCGTCCATGCCCAGAATGGCGATGATGTCCTGCAGTTCCTGATAGCGCTGCAGAATGGACTGCACCTTGCGGGCCACGCGATAGTGCTCCTCGCCCACAATATCCGCTTCCAGAATGCGGGAGGTGGATGCCAGCGGGTCCACGGCCGGGTAAATGCCCTGCTCCACGATCTTACGGGACAGCACGGTAGTGGCATCCAGATGTGCAAAGGTGGTGGCGGGGGCCGGGTCGGTCAGGTCGTCGGCGGGGACGTAGACGGCCTGCACGGAGGTGATGGAGCCTTCCTTGGTGGAGGTGATGCGCTCCTGCAGAGCGCCCAGCTCGTTGGCCAGAGTGGGCTGATAGCCCACAGCAGAGGGCATACGACCCATCAGGGCGGACACCTCGGAGCCTGCCTGCACGAAACGGAAGATGTTATCGATGAACAGCAGCACGTCCTTGTGGGTCTCCTCACGGAAGTACTCTGCCATGGTCAGGCCGGTCTCGGCAACACGCATACGTGCTCCTGGGGGCTCGTTCATCTGACCAAAGACCAGTGCGGTCTTATTCAGAACACCGGACTCGTTCATCTCGCCCCAAAGGTCGCAGCCCTCGCGGGAGCGCTCGCCCACGCCGGTGAAGATGGAGTAGCCGCCGTGCTCGGTGGCCACGTTATGGATCAGTTCCTGGATCAGCACGGTCTTGCCGACGCCTGCACCGCCGAACAGACCGATCTTGCCGCCCTTTGCATAGGGGGCCAGCAGGTCGATGACCTTGATGCCGGTCTCCAGGATCTCGGTCGCGGGCTTCTGCTCTGCAAAGCTGGGGGCCTTGCGGTGGATGGGCCAATGCGGCACATCATCCACAGAGCCCTTGCCGTCGATGGGTCTGCCCAGCGGGTCGAACATGCGTCCCAGCGTGGCTTCACCCACCGGTGCGGTCAGGCCGTGGCCGGTAGCGGTCACGGTCATGCCCTTGCCCAGACCCTCGCTGGCGGAAAGCATGATGCAGCGCACAGTGGTCTCGTTGACATGCTGTGTCACTTCCATCGTGCGCTCGGTGCCCTCGGCGGTCACGGTAAGCGCTTCCTGCAGGGCAGGCAGCTTGCCTGCGGTGAACTGCACGTCCACCACAGGGCCGGCTACGCGAATAATAGTTCCCTGTATCATACGATTGCCTCTATACTAATTTGTAAATACGTTTTATTCCGCCCGGTCCTGCACGGCAGCCGCACCACCGATGATCTCGGTGATCTCCTGTGTGATGGAGCCCTGACGGGTGCGGTTGTATTCCAGCTGCAGCTCCCGGATCATATCGTTGGCGTTCTTGGTGGCGGAATCCATGGCGGTCATGCGGGCGCTCTGCTCTGCGCAGAAGCTCTCGGTCATGGCACCAAAGATCATGCCGTGCATATAAATGGGCGCGATCTGTTCAAACACCGTCCATGCAGACGGGAACATCTCCACATCGCCCTTCGGATCGCCCAGACCCTTGGGGGCAGGCTGCAGATGGGCGCGGTCCAGCGGCAGCAGACGCACCATGGTGGGCTCGCTGGTCAGTGCATTCTCGATGCGGGTATAGATGAGATAGATCTCATCCAGCTTGCCGGTCTTGAAATCATCGATGGCGTCCATCGTGATATCGCGGGCACGCTGCAGCGTAGGCTCCGTGGCACCGTAGTGGAAATCCTCCACCAGCCGCGGATCCTTGTGGTACAGGGCGCGGTAGCCGGTCTGGCCGATCACATAGAACCGGTCGTTCTCATCCGCATTTTCCTTGAGGAACTTGATGATGTTCTGGTTGTAAGCGCCTGCCATGCCCTTATCTGCCGTCAGCACGATGTAGGCCCGCTTGGGGTTTGCGATATTACGCTCGTGGAAGAACGGATGCACCGGCTCTTCCGGCAGGTGGGGCACCACGCGGGAAATGGTATCGCGCATACGGTTGAAGTAGGGCGATACATTCTGGTAGTTCTTACGTGCCTTGCGCAGCTTGGACGAGGAGATCAGGTACATGGCGTTCGTGATCTTCATGGTGTCCTGAATGCTCTCGATGCGCTCCTTCAGCAGCTTACTGGACGGCATGGCTGTCGCCTCCCGCATAAGCTTTCCAGGCGTTCAGGATGGCATCGACCATTTCAGGTTCCAGCTTGCCGGTGGCGGTGATCTTATCCATCGTACCGGACACATCCGCGCGGAACTGACGCACAAATGCGGAAGTTTTGGCGCGCAGCTCGGCAGTGGGCAGTTCGTCCAGCACGCCGTGGGAAGCCAGCACCAGCGTGACCACCTGCTCGGCGTCGGACTTGGGCTGATACAGCGGCTGCTTGAGCATTTCCATCAGAGCCTTGCCGTGATCCAGCTGGCGGCGGGTCTCCGCGTCCAGATCCGAGCTGAACTGTGCAAAGGACTCCATATCCTTGTACTGTGCCAGCTCGATACGCAGGTTGGCGTTGGCCTTTTTCATGGCCTTGGTCTGGGCAGCGCCGCCCACACGGGACACCGACAGACCCACATTGACGGCCGGGCGGTTGCCTGCATTGAACAGGGCGCTCTCGAGGAAGATCTGACCATCGGTGATGGAAATGACATTGGTGGGGATGTAGGCCGAAACGTCGCCTGCCTGCGTCTCTACGATAGGCAGTGCGGTGATGGAACCGCCGCCCAGATCGTCGCGCATCCGGCAGGAGCGCTCCAGCAGACGGGAGTGCAGATAGAACACATCGCCGGGGTAAGCCTCACGGCCCGGAGAGCGGCGCAGCAGCAGAGAAATGGCACGGTAGGCCACTGCATGCTTGGACAGATCGTCGTAAACGATCAGCACGCTCTTGCCCTGACTCATGAAGTACTCGGCCAGTGCGGTGCCGGCATAGGGTGCGATGTACTGCAGGGGAGCGGAATCCGAAGCAGTAGCCGCCACGATGGTGGTGTAGCTCATGGCACCGTGCTTCTGCAGATCGCCTGCCACGCGGGCAATGGAAGAAGCCTTCTGGCCGATGGCCACATAAATGCACAGCACACCGGTGTTTTTCTGGTTCAGGATGGCGTCCGTGGCGATGGAGGTCTTGCCGGTCTGGCGGTCGCCGATGATCAGCTCACGCTGGCCGCGGCCGATGGGGAACATGGAATCGATGGCGAGGATGCCGGTGTGGAGCGGGGTATCCACGCTCTGACGTTCCAGAATGCCGGGGGCCTGCTTTTCGATGGGGTTGTAGCCCACGGCTTCAATGGGGCCCTTGCCATCGATGGGCTCGCCCAGCGGGCTGATGACACGGCCCAGGAAGGCATCGCCCACCGGGATGCCGGCACGCTTGCCGCTGCGGGTCACCATGGTGCCCACGCCGACGGTCTCAGCTCCGTCGAACAGCATGATGCCCAGCTGTTCGGGGTCCACGCTCTCCACCATGCCCTTGGCACCGTTGTCGAAGGTGACGATCTCGCCGTACACGGCGCGGTTCATGCCTTCGACGTGCACGATGCCGTCGGCAGAGGAGATGACCACGCCACCCTCCGCAGAGGTCTCGGCGGGCTTGTAGTCCTCAATGCGGGTCTTGAGGGTAGCCAGCGAGGGCTTGCCCTCCATCATCTTGTCCAGCTGATGACGGCCGGAGTTATCGAACACGCGGTCGCCCACCTGCAGGACATAGCCGGACAGCAGGCTCTCGTCCACCGTCACGTTCAGGATGACCTCGGTGGCATCATACAGCTTGCGTACCTCGGCGCGGATCCGGTTCAGCTCCTCTTCCCGGGGCTTGCGGGCGCTGCGCAGCTCGGCCTTGACGATGCGGTTGTCCGCAAAAAATTCACGACTGAATTCAGTTGCCATTGCCTGCACCTGCTTTCTCCAGCAGATCGTCCAGCAGACGTGCGTCGTCCTGGGCGGTCAGATTGCGGGCCAGCAGCTTCTCGCACATCGCACGGGCCAGTGCCGTGGTCTGGGCATCGGCTTCCCGCAGCTTGCTCTGGCGTTCGGCCTCGGCGCTTGCCTTGCCGGCTGCCACGATGGCGTCTGCCTGCTTGCGGGCATCTGCCAGCAGCTGCTGCTTTTCGACCTCAGCCTGCTTTTCGTAGGCTTCGCGGCGGGCAGCGGCCTCATTGTCCACATTGCGCAGTTTTTCCTGTGCGGCGTTCATGGTCTCTGCGGCTTCCTTCTTGGAGGTCTCCGCATCGGCCAGGTTTGCGTCCACCATCTGCTGGCGCTTTGCGATCACGTCCTGAACAGGCTTGAACAGGAACTTGCGCAGCACCGCATACATGACGAGGACGTTCACGACGGTCCACAGCAGGTTAATATCCAACTTCAGCATTCGTCTGCGCCTCCGTTACTGACCCAGGAACAGGATGATCAGCAGTGCAACGACGAAGCCGAAAATTGCAGTACCTTCTGCCAGAGCAGCGCCCAGCAGCAGGTTGGTCTGGATCTTGCCGGATGCCTCGGGCTGACGGGAGATAGCCTCCGTTGCCTTACCCGTTGCGATGCCGATGCCGATACCGCCGCCAATGCCGGTCAGCGCTGCAATGCCAGCGCCCAGAGCAATCAAACCATTCATAGTAATAATCTCCTTTTAAATTCAGTAAATATCAATGGATCAGTCTTCTCCGCCCATGGTCTCTTTCATGAACAGCGAAGTCAGGAACACGAACACGTAGGTCTGGATCAGACCGTCGAACAGGTCAAAATACAGGCTGAACACCGCCGGGACGAACACAGGCACCACGAGCTTGATCAGCTCCATGATGACGAATGCACCCAGCACGTTGCCGAACAGTCGCATGCACAGGCTGGTGGGGCGGATGGCGACCTCGAGGATGTTCATAGGGGTCATGACCGGCGTGGGGGCAGCCAGACTCTTGAGGAAGCCCACGCCGCCGCGTGCCCGGATGCCGGCACCCTCGATCAGGACGATGCTCATCAGCGCCAGCGCTGCGGTCACATCCAGATCCTTTGTGGGGGGCTTGACGCCGAACACGCCGATCAGGTTGCTGAAGGCGATGTAGATGGCCACGGTCATCAGGTAAGGCACATAGCGCCTGCCCTTTTCGCCCAGCAGACCTTCAAAGAAATTGGTGCCTGCGAGGTAGGCCATTTCCAGCACGGCCTGACGCTTGCTGATGTGGTCCACCTTCAGGTTTCTGGTAAGCAGGATCGAGCCGATGGTGACGATGGCCAGGATCACCCAGCTGATGACCACGGATTCCGGGATCTGCAGCGGGCCGACCTTGACGTATTCGACGGTCAGCTCTTCCATCAATGCTTTGGTCAGATTATTCAATTGTTTTTCCTCCTTCCTGAAGAATAGGGTTCCGGGGGTAAGACCGCCGCACCGCCCCGGCGGCGCAGCGTCCTTCTTATCGCTCGAAGAAAAGGCGCAGCTTTGTGAAAAAAGTAAGGAAGGCGTTCGGCTTTGTCCGGTCACACCCTCCCTCCTGCACGGATCACTTCGTCTTTTTTCGTTGTGTATGATAGTACGATTGACGAAAATTGGCAAGTGGCTTTGTGCACATTCTACATTTTAGGTGGTTCTACTGCATTGATATATAAAAAAAGTTGTGCATCTTGTCCAACAAAACGCTCTTCACATGTACTTTTTCCACAAATTTCTTAGCCAATTCTTAGGTTTCAATGGCTTTTTCAGGGCATTCCGGGAAATATTTCCATCAAAAATGCCCCATTGTACATGCTTTATATGCCCGATATATAAAATTCGTATAGGCGCCTCGTCCGTTATTCCATCCCGTTCTATACATATTTATTATCGTTCCATATCCGGGAGCTATCAGTCCGTCTGCTTTTCGCCCCGGCGGAACATCAGCCGGAAGATGGCACGGGTAAGCGGGCCGCAGTACAGCAGCTGCCAGCACAGGGCCATGGGCATATTGCAGCCCCAGGTATGCACCCAGGTGCCAAAGCTTGGTTCTTTAAACAGCACCGTTGCGATCAGGCTCATCACCGGGCACATGATGCACACGATCATCAGCGAGATGGCATAGGTGATGAACTGCGGACGATCTGTGGGCCGCATGAATATAAACGCCAATCGGGTGGCCAGTTTCTCCACCACGAAAAATTCCAGCACGCAGGCAATGGGAACCATGATCGGCATCTCGTGCAGAGCCATAACAAAGGTGGCATTGGTGACACCGCCTGTGTTCAGCGCCACATTGTAAACGATCATGCCATAGACCATAATTGCAGCCATGACAATGGTAAAGAAGATACGTTCCGGTAAAGTTTTAGGCATTTTGATTGTGTCTCCATTTCTTTTATGTGTAAATTTTTGCCGCAAAAAAGCCGCCCCGCGAAACTTTCATCTCGCGGGGCGGCGGCGACTACCATTCATTGGCGCTATTTTAGCACAAACAAATCCATCACATAATACCCTGCCGACATTTTCTCCCGTTTTGCGCAAAATCCTCCACAAACGGCCCGGAACTTCTGGGCAGCTTTGCTGTTGACTTCCTCGGCAGCCCTCCCTGCAGGGAACAGAGTTCCTCTCCAAAGGGTATGATCGTCCGGACATACCGCACAGAAAGCGGCATTTTGTACGTTCCATCTGCCATTTTTCAAGAACTGCACAATTTTATGTTTTTATCCTTGTGTATTCTGCGAATAGACAAATCAATCAGGAATATGTATAATAAAGCCAGAAACCAGAGAAGTACAGCAGAAGCTCAAGAGAGAGCTAATCCCGCTGACTTGAAGCAGAAAGGAGCGAGACCGATGGTCGATATGGAACCCGCACAGCAGGGACAGGCTGTCGGGATTCGCTGAGAAGCAAAACAGAGGCTCACCACAAACGGGATGTTTCCCCCGTATAAAAACACAACAAAAATGAGCCAGTCTTGAGCATCAAAAATGCGATTATACGACAACCTGTCGATAAACTTAACCCCCAGTGATTCAAATAGATCCGCCGGAGATGATTCCTATGAAGGTATCTTTTGTACGGAGAACATTATTTGAATAGCAAAAAAGGAGTTCTACCAATGTACTAAGTAGTTTGCCCCTGGCGAATCTAACTCGAAAGAATGTGGTAATATGAAATTCATCTTTAGAATCTCGGTGCCGCACTCCATCAGTTAAGAGAAGGGTCAATCCAATGTACTAAGTAATCAGTCCCCTTGAAATAGATTCTCAGTTTCCAGTAGTTTCTAAGGAGAGTCACCCTATGAAACGTTTACTCCGAAAATGAGGAACCCCAAGGAGAAGAGGCTTATGACTCCGAAGAAGTAAGTATCCAGCCGGACGAGGGCTTGCAACCGCCTCGTCCGGCTGGTTTTATTTTGTGCTGTTTTCACCAACAGTCAACGTCCGATTTGTGCAAATTTTACGCTGCGCGGTTGAATACCGTCCTTTGTTTTTGCACTTTTCTGTGGTATACTGTGGAAAAAGATGGGAGGTGCATTTCATGGAGTCGTTCGTTTCGGTTTCCACTCTGTTCAACCTTGTGCTGACCGTTATCTGGTTCATCTCCGGCATTCGGGATCTTCAAGGCAAAGACCCGTTCCTCGATCTGCCGTTCAACCAGTATCACCGTGACCCGGAGTACCGCGCCTTCTGGCAGAAAAAGAACGGCGTGTTTTACATGCTCAACAGTATCGCCTTTCTGATCTTAGCCTTCACACCTGTCACATCGCTGATTTACCGTATCATCTTCGGCATCGCCATCGTGGGAGACCTTCTTTATCTTGTCGCTTACGAAAGCTGGAACCATAGTGCGGATTGACAGCCGGAAAGGGGCCACCATGAATTTGAATCTTTCGGACTGGGATTGGCTGAACGCCGCGCTGGGTGTGCTGTTTTTGTACCGCGGCATCCGGGATCTGTACAATGGCACCGGCACCGGATGGAGCAGTGAGGACGAAAAGAAGCACTTCCGCAAATTTTACGGCATTGCTTCGATCCTTTGCGGTGCACTCTATCTGGTCAACACCTTTCTTCCCAGGGTCGAGCCGCTGCACTCCATTTTGATGGTGGCGGCGCTCGTGTTGTGCGCTGCCCTGCTGATCTCGTATCTGTGCTATACTCTGAGCAGGGACGACAAAACCAAAAAGTGAGGGGTTGCTATGGAAGTCATCTTATCGATCTTAGCCGCCCTTTTCGGCATCGGGTTCGGCATTTTTATGGCGCTGCAGCCGGAGGATGCCATTGCCCTGCATGACCGTGGGCGGTATACGCAGGCACCTGAGCCCACGGAAGAGTACATCAAATTGACCCGGCTGGAGGGCATCGGACTTTCGGTGCTCTGTGCCGTGCTTCTGGTGGTGTTGCTGTTCGCACCCCAATAATACTTTGCAGCTTTCCTCTTGCGTTCGTTTTCTCATCCTGCTACAATGAGAAAAAACGCAGGAGGTATTTTATTATGGTCAAGCATGTGATCCTGTGGCAGCTGAAGGACGAGCTGTCCGATGCCGAAAAAGCCGCCGTCAAGGCAGGCATCAAGGAGGGGCTGGAAGGTCTGGCAGGCAAGGTCCCGGGCCTTGTGGAAGTGCATGTCAACATCAACGGTCTCCCCTCTTCCACTGCCGACCTGATGCTGGACACCACCTTTGAAAGCGCCGAGGCCCTCAAGGGCTACTCCGTCCATCCCGCCCATGTGGCTGTGGCCGACAGCAAGGTGCGGCCCTACACCAAGGCACGGTTCTGTCTGGATTACGAGATTTAATGTTGACAAACCCACCGTTTTTGCGTATTATAGACATAACAATGTAAATTGGCTGTGAAGAGAAGAGTACGCACCGTCTGCGCCTGACAGAAAGCCCGAAGGATGGAACCGGGCAGGCCGCGCGATGCCGAAGATGGTCTCGGAGCTGCGCAGGTGAAAATTGAGCCTGCGACGGGTGCGCCCGTTACCGCGCTGCGCCGTGCTTTTTGGCCCGGCAAAAGGCTGCGCCCGCAAGGGTGCGGCGAAGCAAGGTGGTACCACGAAAGTTTCAGGCTCTCGTCCTTGTCCGGCTCAGTCCGGCAGGATGAGGGCTTTTTTCGTCCCCCGCCAAATCAGGAAAGGAAGAGTATCAACCTATGAGTGAGCACAAGACATTCTACATCACCACTCCCATCTACTACCCCAGCGACAAACTGCACATCGGCCACAGCTATACCACTGTCGCCTGCGACGCACTGGCACGCTTCAAGCGGATGCAGGGCTATGACGTCATGTTCCTGACCGGCACCGACGAGCACGGCCAGAAGATTCAGGATAAGGCCGCCGACGCCGGTGTGACCCCCAAGGAATACGTGGACAAGATCGTAGCCACCGTCAAGGATCTGTGGAAGCTGCTGGACGTCAGCTACGACCGCTTCATCCGCACCACCGACGACTACCACATGGAGTCCTGCCAGAAAATTTTCACCAAGCTGTATGAGCAGGGCGACATCTACAAGGGCGAGTACATCGGCCACTACTGCAAGCCCTGCGAGAGCTTCTGGACTGACAGCCAGCTGGTGGACGGAAAGTGCCCGGACTGCGGCCGCGAAGTGTACGACGCACACGAGGAAGCCTACTTCTTCAAGACCAGCAAGTATGCTGACCGCCTGCTGAAGCTCTACGAGGAGAACCCCCAGTTCATCCAGCCCGAGAGCCGCAAGAACGAGATGATCGCCTTCATCAAGCAGGGCCTGCAGGATACCTGCGTGTCCCGCACCTCCGTGAAGTGGGGCATCCCCGTGCCCTTCGACCCCAAGCACACCATGTATGTGTGGGTGGACGCCCTGAGCAACTATATCTCCGCGCTGGGCTACGGCAACGAAAAATATCACGACTATGACAAGTTCTGGCCTGCCGACTTGCACATGGTGGGCAAGGAGATCCTGCGCTTCCACACCATTCTGTGGCCTGCCATGCTGATGGCACTGGATCTGCCCCTGCCCAAGCGGGTGTTCGGCCACGGCTGGCTGCTGATGAACGGCGGCAAGATGTCCAAGTCCGTGGGCAATGTGGTGGACCCCGTGATCCTGTGCGACCGCTACGGCGTGGATGCCATCCGCTACTTCCTGCTGCGTGAGATTCCCTTCGGCAACGATGGCATGTTCACCAACGAAGCCCTGATCACCCGCATCAACAGCGATCTGGCGAACGATTTGGGCAACCTGCTCAGCCGCACCGTCGCCATGTGCGAGAAGTACTTCGGCGGCACCGTGCACAATGTGGCCGGTACCGAAGCCATCGACACCGAGCTGGAGACCATGGTCAACGAGCTGACCGCCAAGGTCACGGCCGACATGGACAGCCTGACCATCCCGCAGGCCCTGATGGAGATCTTTGCGGTCATCCAGCGCGCCAACAAGTACATCGACGAGACCGCTCCCTGGGCGCTGGCCAAGGACGAGGCCAACAAGCCGCGTCTGGAGAGCGTGCTGTACCACCTGTGCGAGGCACTGCGCGTGTGCGGCATCCTGCTGAACGCATACCTGCCCACCACCGCGCCCAAGATGATGGAACAGCTGGGTCTGGACGCATCTGCTCTGGACCTGACCAAGACCACCTACGGCGCACAGGAGACCTACACCGTGCACAAGGGCGAGGCACTGTTCCCCCGCATCGATGTGGCAAAGGAAATTGCCCACCTGAAGGAAGAGGACGAGAAACGCAAGGCCGCTGCCGAAGCTGCCAACAAGGCCAAGGCCGAAGCAGAGAAGAAGGCTGCCGCCCCCGCCGAGGAGAGCACCGTGGACTTTACCCACGAGGAAGAGATCGACTTTGACACCTTCTGCAAGGTGGAGCTGCGCGTGGCCGAGGTGCGCGCCTGCGAGAACCTGAAGGAGAGCAAGAAGCTGCTGCACCTGACCGTGTTCGACGGCGAGCGGGAGCGCTGCATCCTTTCCGGCATTGCAAAGTGGTTCAAGCCGGAAGACCTGATCGGTAAGAAGATCGGCATTGTGTGCAATCTGGCTCCCCGCCCGATGATGAAGGGCAAGTACGTCAGCGAGGGCATGATCTTTGCTGCTGATACCGCCGACGGCGGCTGCTCCATCGCTTTCTACGGCGACGACACCCCCGTAGGCAGCCGCATCCACTGAGCCATGGAAACTGTAAAGCTTTCCCGTGCCGAAAGGCTGGATAAAATTTTCGGCACGTCAGTGTTTGCCGTGCTGCTGGCCATTTTCTGCAATGTACTGTGGGGTTCGGCGTTCCCGTTCATCAAGCTGGGCTACCGGCTGTTCTCCATTGAGACCAGCAACACCGCCTCCATCTTCTGCTTTGCCGGTGTGCGGTTCATGCTGGGCAGCTTTCTGGTGCTTCTGGGCAGTGTTCTGTTGCAGAGCCGCCTGCCCAAGTTTCCCCGCGGCAAAGTGGCAGCGGAGTGCTGTGCTCTGGGCCTGTGGCAGACCACGATCCAGTACGCATTCTATTACATCGCTGTTGCCATGCTCACGGGTGCCTTTGGCGGCATCCTGAACAGCACCCAGAGCTTTCTGGGCGTGATCTTTGCCCATTTCATCTACGGCAACGCCGACCGCATGACCCCTGCCAAAACGCTGGGCTGTGTCATCGGCTTTGCAGGCGTGCTCATCGGCACGCTGGGAAACCACGGCAGCGGCAGCGGCTGGGGCGTGTTCTGCATGATGGCCGCTACCATCATCTTTACCCTGTCCGGCCCATGGAACAAATCCGTGACCAAAAAAGCAGACAGCTTTGCCGTCTGCTTCATCAACCTGTTCGTGGGCGGTCTGGCACTGTTCGTGCTGGGCACTGTGCTGGGCGGCAGTCTCCATGTGCAGAGCGCACTGGCGGTGGTGGTCATGCTGTATCTGGCCTTCATCTGCGGGGCAGGCTATGTGCTGTGGGCCCTGCTGATGAAGAACAACCCGGTCAGCCGCATTGCCATCTTTGGCTTCGTGAACCCGGTGGTCAACGTGCTGCTGAGCGCCGTGCTCAACGGCGAACCGCTGTTCCGCTGGCAGTATCTGGCGGCGCTGGTGTTCGTGTGTGTGGGCATCTGGCTGGTGAACAAGGCCCCCGCCAAAAAGGAGGGCAAATGACCGGCCCCATTTTTGACACCCACGCGCACTACAGCGCCCGCGCCTTTGACACCGACCGCTATCCCCTGCTGGACAGCCTGCCCGGCAAGGGTGTGGTGGGCGTGTGTGAACAGGCCACCCACTCCGGGGATGCACCCAAAGTGCTGGAGCTGGCGCACCGCTACCCGTGGGTGGTGGCAGCTGTTGGCATCCACCCGGAAAGCCTGCTGCCCGCCGCCGACTGCGGCGAGGAAGGCCCGGCTCCTACGGTCTCGGTGTACGGCGGCGACTGGGCCGCCGAGATGCGTGCCCTGATGCCCTATTATGCCGACCCCAAGGTGGTGGCAGTGGGGGAGTGCGGGCTGGACTACCACTGGCCTGTGCCCAAGGATGCCCAGCTGGCCATGTTTGAGGCACACATCCGGCTGGCGCTGGAACTGGACAAGCCCATCATCGTGCACGACCGCAACGCCCATGCCGACGTTTACGCCCTGCTCAAAAAATACCAGCCCAAGGGCATCGTCCACTGCTATTCCGGCAGTGCCGATGACGCGGTGTGGCTGGCAAAGCAGGGACTGTTCATCGGTTTTGGCGGGGCGTGTACCTTCAAGGGTGCCAAGCGAGCGGCAAAAGCCATCAGCGCCCTGCCGCTGGAAAGCATCGTGCTGGAGACCGACTGCCCCTACATGGCACCGGAGCCGGTGCGCGGCACCCGCTGTGACAGCTCCCTCATCCGCTATGTGGGCGAGTATATCGCCCAGCTGCGGGGCATCTCTGCCGAAGAGGTGTTCCGCACCACAGCCGAAAATGCCCGCCGGGTATACGGGCTGTGATTCGTTTTTCGCAAGTTGCACAGGTTTTTCTCTGTGCTTCTGTATAAATCAACAATCAAAATCCAAACTGTTATAAGGAGAACCTACCATGAAAGCACGTATTCCTAAGCACCGCGAGTTCATCATCAACTTCCCCGACAGCATCGACCAGAACAAGGCCAACGAGGGCTGGGCAAAGCTGCAGCAGATCGTTGAGGACTACAAGAAGGCCCACAATGGCGCTTCTGTCTACGCCCCCACCTTCATCGAGGACTGCGAGGCCGAGGTGAAGAAGCTGCAGGAAGAGTACGGCTTCGAGTACACGGTCGAATACGTTCAGTAATTTCTGATATTTAAAATCCCCTCTGTGCATCTGCGCAGGGGGGATTTGCTGTTTCAGGGGGAACCGCTTTTTCCCTGCGGTGTGCTCCTGCAAAAATACAGCCCCGGCAGACTGCATGGTCTGTCGGGGCTGTGCTTTCCTGTCCGGGTCACTTTTCCACTTTACTCAGCAGGATGCGGTCGTTATCCAGATTCTTGCCTGCGTTCTCGCGGAACTTTTCAAGCAGGTCGTCCACGGTCATCCGGCTGCGCTCCTCGCCCTTCACGTCAAAGACGATGCGGCCGGAATCCATCATCAGGGTGCGGTTGCCCAGCTCCAATGCCTGATGCATGTTGTGGGTGACCATCAGGCAGGTGATCTTCTTTTCAGCCACGATGCTCTTGGTCAGCTCCAGTACCTTTTCGGCGGTGGCGGGGTCCAGTGCGGCGGTGTGCTCGTCCAGCAGCAGCAGCTTGGGGGTGACCAGCGTTGCCATGAGCAGGGTCAGCGCCTGCCGCTGGCCGCCGGAAAGCAGTCCCACCGGCTGTTTCATGCGGTCCTCAAGGCCCATATCCAGCAGCGCCAGCTTTTCGCGGAACACTTCCTTGTCCTTGCGGGAGATGCGGGAGAAGATGGCGTGGGGCGCGGTGCCGGCACGCAGATAGGCCAGTGCAAGGTTTTCCTCAATGGTCATGTTGGGTGCGGTGCCCTTGAGCGGGTCCTGAAACAGGTGGCCGATGACCTTGCTGCGCTGGTGCTCCGGCGCAAAGGTGATATCCTGTCCGCCCAGCAGGATGCTGCCCTCATCCGCGATGAAGCCGCCGGTGATGGCGTTGAACAGGGTGGATTTGCCCGCGCCGTTGGAGCCCACGATGGTGGCAAAGTCCCCGGCTTCCATGTGCAGGCTGACACCGTTCAGGGCCACTTTTTCATTGACCGTGCCGGGGTTGAAAGTCTTGTGCAGATCGTTCAGCTGAAGCATTTCCATCTTACTTTCCCTCCTTGCCGGTAGTCACGCGGCGGCAGGCCCCATGCTTGCGCTGCTCAAAGGCGATTTTTTCCTTGATGGCCGGCATCGAAATGGCGATGGCCACGATGATGGCGGACACCAGCTTCATGGCGGCGGCAGGCACATTGAAGCGCAGGGCCACAGCCACGATAAAACGGTACAGGCAGCTACCGAACACCACGCCGATGATCCGGCGCAGCATGGTGCGCTTGCCAAGCAATGTCTCGCCGATGATGAGGGAAGCCAGTGCGATGGTCACCATGCCGGTGCCCACATTGATATCGCAGCTCTTCTGATACTGCGCCAGCAGTCCGCCGGAGAGGGCGCACAATGCGCCGGAAATGCACAGGCCCACCGTAATGGTGAAAGCCGGGTTAATGCTGGAAGCACGCACCATAGCAGCGTTGTCACCGGTGGCGCGGATGGACAGGCCCAGCCGGGTGCCCAGAAAGCCCAGCATCGCCGCACCGGCAAGCAGGATCATGGCCAGCGCGATGGCCAGCTTATACCAGCCGCCAAGGAAGCTCAGCGAGCCCTTTGCCAGCGAGAAAACAGTGTCGGTCTTGACCAGCGACATGGTGGAGGAAAAGCCCATCACGGCCAGATTGATGGTGTAAAGGCCGGTGTTGACGATGATGCCTGCCATGATGCTCTCCACGCCAAGGCGGGTCTGCAGAAAAGCCGTAACAAAGCCGGAGCACACACCTGCCGCCATGGCTGCGAACAGGGCCAGAATGGGGTGGCCGGTCAGTGCTACCTGACAGGCCACGGCGCAGCCCAGCGTGAAGCAGCCGTCAGTGGAAAGGTCTGCGATGTTCAGGATGGAATAGCTCAGGAACAGTGCCAGCGCCACCAGGGCATAAATACAGCCCAGTTCCAGCGCCGTCTGTAGGACGTTGAGCGAAAAGATACTCGCCAGCATGTGTGTGCTCCTTTTATGTTTCTTTTTGATTGGACGATTTAAAATGGCCTCCGCTTTTGCTCTGGCCATATTCAGCGGAATTGGGTTTTTATTCGGGATTCAGAAAAGCCTGCGGGCTTTTCTGAATCCCCTTTTCACGAGTAGGGTCGTGACGGAAAACGGCATTTGCAGCGCCGCTTTCTGCGAAAGCGCGGCGCTGTGGGCGGCGTCCTCGCCCTCTCAGGCGCTTACGCGCCAGCTCTCCCAAAGGGAGAGCCTCTGGCAAAGCTGCACACTTTGCAATTGAATCGAAAACTTTTCCTAAAGCCGCCAAAAGCTCCCCCTTCGGGGGAGCTGGCAAAACCGTCAGGTTTTGACTGAGAGGGTACTTTTTAAGAGAAGTTCTCTGCAGTGGTCACTTCCACGATCTCGGTACAGTAGGGCTTGAAGGCCTCCTTCACGGTGTCGAGGTCAAGGCCCAGCGCTTCGCATGTCTCGGTGTTGATGGTGACGATACCGTTATCAAAGGTCTGGTAGGGCAGGTCTGCAGTGGTCTTGCCCTCGCACAGCAGCTCTGCCACCATATCGGCAGTGGCTTCGCCCAGCTGGACGTAATCCACGCCGTAGCCCACGAACGCACCGTTCAGTGCAAAGCTGTCAGCACCGGTGTAGTGCTGCACGCCTGCCTCGGTAAAGGTCTCGTAGATGGACAGCTCTGCGGTCATCACGGTGTTGTCGGTGGGGGTGAACACGGCCTTGACGCCGGAAGCGATCAGGGCTTCGGCCGCCATCTGCACCTCGGCGGTGGTGGTGCCGTTCTTCTCAATGTACTTGATGCCGTTGGCATCACAGAAAGCCTTTGCATCGGCAATGGCCTGGGTGGAGGCATCCTGACTCAGGTCGTACAGCAGGCCGATGGTGTCAATGTCCGGGTTGACAGCGGTGATTAGGTTCATGATGGCCTCGGTGTTCAGTGCGTCGGAGGTTCCGGTGATGTTCTCCTCGCCGTCAAAGCCTGCAGCGGCGGGGTCGGTGACAGCAGAGTAGACAACGGGAATATCGGTATCCTCCACAGCGGCCAGCATGGTTGCGGCGGTGGGGGTAGCCACAGCCACGATCACATCCACGCCGTCCCCTACGAGGTCGGCACCGATCTGGTTCAGGTTGGACTGGTCAGCCTGTGCATTTGCGTAGTAGTCGGCGTAGTCGAAGGTAACGCCCTTCTCTGCCCCCAGCTCATCCAGACGGCTCTCCACAGATTCCACGATCTGGTTGAGGGAAGCATGATCCACATAGTTGACGATGCCCACCTTGAAGGTCTGGCCGCCCTCGGCTGCTGCGGAAGCGGCAGCGGAAGAAGCAGTGGAAGATGCAGCCACGGTGCTGGAAGCGGAGCCGCCGCAGCCGGTGAATGCCAGTGCAGAAACGGCGGAAGCAGCCATAGCGGCCTTGAGGAAGCTGCGGCGGGAGATCATGGTAACGTTTTTCATAACAGTAAACTCCTTTCCCGGAGCGGGCGGCAAAAGTAAAAGACCCGCTCCCCTTGCGGGACGGGTCTTACAAATAAAAACGACCCTGTCCCTGTGTGTTATCCACAAGGACAGGATCGGTAAAGTTCGATTCTGCGGTGCCACCTTGCTTGCCCTGCTTTGCAAACTGCAGAGCCTCTCACGGAGAGCCAACACTCCCCTGTCCTGTAACGGAGACTTCCGTCCAAAGCTACTAAGGCTTGCTGCCCATTTGCCCGGCCCTCGGCGGCCCACGAAGCTCTGCCCCGCTCTCGCCCGTTTTCACTGTCCGGGCTCACTGAAGATGCGCTGTGCAGGTTCTCTTCCGCCTCATCGGTTTGATTGCATTATACACTTTATTGGCATAAAGTCAAGAGGAAATTTCAAAAATTTCTTTTTTCTACAGCACAAAGTCATTCTTCCGTGCATCAGGCCCGCTTTGTGCGGCGCTTGCGCCAGACGAAGTACGCCGTGTACGCCAGCCATACCACAATGCCGCCCAAGGTCAGCGGGCGGCTCAGCCGGATGCCGTCGGGCTGGTAGACAAAATCGATGCTGTTTTCACCTGCCGGGCACAGCACAGCCATCAATCCCTCGTCCACCTCCACAATGTCGGCCTCCTGCCCGTTGACATAGGCTGTAAAGCCGTCATCGTAAGGCACGGAGAAGAACACGAGGTTCTCTTTTTCCAGCGTGATCTCGGCGTGGAAGCCCGAATTGTTCATCTGGAACACACTGGCAGCCGTGGCACGGCGCTCGCGGCAGTCCTGCACGTAGGACTCATAGTACAGCTCCTCCCGTCTGCCTTCCGGCAGATGGGTGAGGTACTTGCCGTAGACTGCAGCATCCTCGTCGGTAAGCACCAGTGCACGCATCAGGAGGTTTGCGCGGGTGGCCTTGGCTGTTTCTTCGTACTCGGTCTGGGTGAGGTAATAGTCATAGGCAAAGCCCATGGGCACGTAGTTCGTGTTGCGGTAGACCGCATAGCCGTCCTTTGCAAAGGCATATTCCCAGCCGTCGTCGGCTTCGTTTTCAAAGTCGGTCTGCTTTTCCGGCGTGGTGATAAGGTACTCCACACTCAAAAGGCCCCGCAGTGCATAATTGGAAAGCTCCGGCTCACTGCGCACATCCCGCTTGACCCCCAGCGCCGGGTAGAAGCTGAGGATGCTGGGGGCTGCCGTGCTGCCAAAATACTGCAGGCAGCTCTTATCCAGCCACATGCCGATGTTGTCGTGGATCTTGTACGTATCCACGCGGTAATCGCCTTCGGGCAGGTCGTTTTTCAACAGCAGGGCGCTTGTGTCCTGCTTCACAAGGTCGCTGTCGGTATACCACTGGCCGAACTTGCCAATGCCGATGTGCACCACGCTGAACAGGAAGGCAAACGCCAGCACTGCCGCCGTCATGCGCTGGGCAAAGCGGCTGTCGCCCCGCCACTTCTGGCAGAGATAGCGGTACAGCAGCAGGCCCAGCAGGCCAAAGCCCAGCACCGCACAGTACTGACCGGGGTTCTTGAGCACGCCGAACGACCAGCTGCCGGTGTCGCTGTCCTGCACCGGCACCACCGCAAAGGCCACCGTGGCGATCATCAGCCAGCTGATGCCGCGGGCCGGGCTGTCCAGATCGGTGTTGTGGTCTTCCAGCGCGTTCACGGTCATTGCGGCCAGCACCAGCACCGGCATATAGTACCAGCGCGCATAGTAGCTGGAATTGAGGGCGTAGAACGCACTGTTCAGGATGGGCACCAGTGCGAACACGGCGCAGGTGCCCACGATGCGCTTTTTACTGTCGCCGCGCTTTGCTTTCCAGTAGGCCACGGCACCGGCCAGACTGCACAGCGGCAGATAGGCCGACATGCTGGTCCACTTGATCACGCCCTCCGACCAGATGGATGTGAGGTAGGGAGAATCCGGCGGCATGATCCAGCTGACGAGAATTGCAAGGTACTGCTGCACCTTGCTGTAGGTCAGAAAGCCCCAGCCGGAGGAAAGATCGATGGTGCGCGGGTTCTGCAAAATGGAGAGCACCGCAGGCACCAGCAGGATGCTGCCCATGGCAGCGCCCAGCAGGCTTTCAAAGGCCAGCAGCCCGAACTTTTTTGCAGTGAGACGGAAGTCCCTTGTGCTGAGCTTGCAGATGAAGTAGATGGCCAGAAATACCACCTGACCGATGAAGAAGAAGTAGTTGTTGACAAGGTTCACCGCCACCCAGAACGCAAACCAGCTGCGGCGGTCGTTGTAAAGGGCCTCGTCCAGCGACCACAGCAGATACGGGAACAGCGCCACCACATCTACAAAGTGGTTGAAGAACACATTGTATACCGTAAAGCCGGAGAAGGTATACAGACAGGCTCCCAGCACGGCGTAGTCGATATTTTTGACGTAGCGGCGCAGATACAGGTACGCACCGCCGCCCGCCACGGCAAACTTGAGCACCAGCAGCGGCACCATGAGGTAGGGCAGCCACCCCTGCGGGAAGAGCAGCGAGAACCAGAAGAACGGCGAGCCGTACAGGTAGAACGAATAGGCGTTCATCACGCCGCTGCCAAGGTCGGTGGCCCATGAGAAGGTATTGTGCACCGAGGTGAACGCACTGTCCGGGTAGCCTGCGCCCTTGATAAAGCCGTTCATATAGCGGTAAAAGCTGATCTGCTGGCTGTTGAAATCGCCTGCATAGTGGAAAAAGCCGCCGTCGATGATATAAAACGGCAGAAAGAACAGGGCCGCCGTGAGGGCACACAGGCCCACCGTCAGCCAGAATTTATCCTTTTTTTGTCCCAGCAGCTGCGGCTGCCGGGCAGTACCAGACCGCTCCATGGTTTCCTCTTTTCTCTGCCAAAGCGGCAGAAAGTTGGTTTATTTTAGTATAGCACGAACACTGCACAGAAAAAAGGGCTTGACAACGCTCTGCCAGACAGGTATGTTGGAGAAAAAAGGAGGAAGCTGCCATGCTGTACCCGTTCAGTGCCCTGCTGGCGCGCATGAAATACATTACCCGCTGGAGCCTGATGCACTCCACCCGGGCCGAATCTCTCAGCGAGCACACCTGCGATACCGCCCTGCTGGCCCACATGCTTTGCCTGATCGCACGGCGGTACACCGGCACGCCCTGCCGCCCCAAAACGGTAGCAGTGGCGGCGCTGTACCACGACGCGCCGGAGATCATTACCGGCGACATGCCCACACCGGTCAAGTACAGCAGCCCCACCCTGCGGGATGCCTACAAGGCGTTGGAAACTGAGAGCGTGCGCTGCATGACCGGCCTTCTGCCGGACGAGTTGAGCGAAGAGCTGTCCCCGTTCATCTCCGGGGAACTGCTCACCGCCGAGGAAAAGCGCCTGCTGAAGGCCGCCGACCGGCTGAGCGCCCTCATCAAATGCACGGAGGAGCAGCGCAGCGGCAACCACGAGTTTGACGCGGCGCTGGCCCAGCAGAAAGCGGCCCTGCAGGCCATGCACTGCCCGGAAGCCGACTGGTTCATAGAGCACTGTCTGCCCTGTTACACCCAGAATCTGGATGAGCTGACCCGGCAGCAGTAATATTCCCCTTACGGAAACGGCACCTCGCGCACGTCGTCCGGGTCGATGCCCGCTTTGCGCTGTTCTTCAAAAACAGCATCGATCAGCTCGTCCAGATCTTCCAGATGGGTCAGGGTGCAGCAGTAGCGGCGCAGATTGGCCGCACCTTTCAGCCCCTTCATATAGTGCATGGTCTGAGAGCGGGCCTGCGGCATGGCGACGAACTCGCCCTTCTGCTCCACCATCTCCTCCACCTGACGGCGCAGCGCATTCATGCGGGCCTGCAGGTTGGGTGCCTTGGGTGCGGGCAGGCCTTCAATGGCGGCGTTCACCCGCTCAAAGAGCCACGGGTCGCCCAGCGCGCCCCGGGCGATCATCACGCCGTCACAGCCGGTGGCCTGCATCATCTCCACCGCATCCTCTGCCGAGTGGATGTCGCCGTTGCCCAGCACCGGCACTCTGACGGCATCCTTCACCCGGGCAATGATCTCCGGGTCGATGCCGGGGGTGTACATCTGCTCCCGGGTACGGGCGTGCACCGCAATGAGGGCTGCGCCGGCCTGCTCACAGGCCTTGGCACACTCCACTGCAGTGATGTGGTCGGCATCCCAGCCCTTGCGCATTTTCACGGTGACAGGCCGTTTTGTATTTGCCACAACCTGCTCCACGATGCGCCCGCAGCGGTCCGGGTCCAGCATCAGCTTGCTGCCTGCGCCGCCGGAAACGATCTTGGGGGCCGGGCAGCCCATGTTGATATCCACAAAGTCGAACTCGTACTGTTCGATGGCGGCGGTGGCTTCGCCCATGATCTCGGGCACTTCGCCAAAGATCTGCACGCCATAGGGTGCACCGTTGGGTTCGGCCTTGAGCAGGCTCACCGTCTTGTGGTCGCCGTACACCAGCGCCCGGCTGGACACCATTTCGCTCACAGTAAAGCCTGCACCGTGCTGGGCCATCAGGCGGCGGCAGGGTGCATCCGTAAAGCCCGCCATCGGGCCGAACACCGCCCGGTGCGGCAGGATGATATTGCCGATTTTCAAAGGTTCCATTGGTTGTTCCTCGCTGTTATCGAAAAAAGCTCCCCCGCAGGGGAGCCAGATTTTTGGGGTACGAACCCTCTCAGTCACGGCTTGCGCCGTGCCAGCTCCCCCGAAAGGGGGAGCCTTTTCATCTGCCCGAAACAGGCTTCTTGCGGGTGAAGAAATCGTTTATCTTCATAGCGCATAAAGCTCGCCCTTCGGGAGAGCTGGCAAAACCGTAAGGTTTTGACTGAGAGGGTTTTTGCATGTTACATCTTCTCCGGCACGTTGATCTTGAACATGGTCAGCACGTTGAAGATGGCATTCTTCACGCCGATGCACAGAGCCAGACGTGCCTGCTGCACAGCGGGGTCTGCACCCTGAATGCGGCAGCTGCCGTAGAAGCGGTGGAAGGCGCTGGCCAGATCAATGACAAAGCGGTTGATGCGGCTGGGGTCGTACTTCTCGGCCGCCATGACGATCTCCTGCGGGAAGGCTGCCAGCATCCGGATCAGATCCATCTCGGAAGGCTCGGTGAGCAGGGTGGCATCCACCTTCTCGGCACCGGCAAACTGCACGCCCTCGCTCTCCATCTTTTTCAGGATGGAGCAGATGCGGGCATGGGCATACTGCACATAGTACACGGGGTTATCGTTATCGGTCTTGACAGCCTGATCGAGGTCAAAATCGATGCCGCTGCCTGCGTCGTGCATATTGAACAGGAAGCGTGCGCTGTCGATGGGCACCTCTTCCAGCAGGTCGGTCAGGGTGATGGCATTGCCTGTGCGCTTGGACATCCGCACAGGCTGGCCGTCGCGCATCAGGTTGACCATCTGCATCAGCACAACGTCCAGATCTTCGCCGTTCAGGCCGATGGCATCCATGGCACCCTTCATGCGGGCCACATGGCCGTGATGGTCTGCACCCCAGACATCGATGGCCTTGGCAAAGCCACGGGTGGCCAGCTTGTTGTAGTGGTAGGCGATATCGGCGGCAAAGTAGGTGGGGATGCCGTTGGCACGGACGAGCACTTCGTCCTTGGCTTCCTCCTCGGTTCCGTCCTCGGTCTTTTTCTTGTTCACCGTGCCGTACTTGGCAGCGTACTGGGCGCTGCGGTACATGATGGCACCGTCCTCTGCCTTATAGCATGCGCCCAGCTCCAGCAGCTTATCCACCACGGCCTTCACCGCGCCGGACTCATGCAGGGTGCTCTCATGGAACCACACATCGTAGTCGATGCGGTACTTGCCCAGATCGCGCTTGAGGGCAGCAATGTTCTTGGGCAGAGCGTAGGCCACCAGTGCGTCCTTCAGGGCGGCAAAGGCCTCGCTCTCGAACAGAGTCTCCTCGTCCATCCCCTTGCAAGCGGCAACGTACTTGTCGCCGTTCAGCTCGGCAAACTCACCGGCCAGCACCTTGATGTCGCCGCCCTGATAGCACTCGGCGGGCAGCGGATAGGCTTCCTCGCCGCAGTACTTCTGCAGGTAGCGCACGGCAAGGCTCTTGCCGAACTTCTGGATCTGGTTGCCGGCATCGTTGATATAGAACTCGCGGGTCACATCATAGCCGGACCAGTCCAGCACAGCGGACAGACAGTCGCCCAGAGCGCCGCCGCGGGCGTTGCCCATGTGCATGGGGCCGGTGGGGTTGGCGGAAACGAATTCCACATTGTACTTGGCGCCCTTTCCGTGATCGGTGCGGCCATACTCCTTGTTGGAGCAGGCACTCAGCACCACACTGGCCCAGAAGGACGGAGCCAAAAACAGGTTGATGAAGCCGGGGCCAGCCACTTCCACCTTGGCAAACACACTGTTCTCAATGGAGGGCAGATGTGCCAGCAGCGCATCCGCGATCATCTTGGGAGCCTTGCGCCAGCTGCGTGCACCGGCCATGGCGATGTTGGAGGCGATATCGCCGTTCTTGGTATCGGCGGGGATCTCCACGATGAAGGCGGGCAGCTCAGCTTCCGGCAGAGCACCATCGGCCATGGCGGCCTTGGCGGCAGCGGTCAGCAGAGCGCGTGCCTCGTCCAGCGCAGCCTGACGGGGGTTATAGTTCTGGTAGATCTTTTCAAATTCAGTCATTGGTCTGGTTCCTTTCACAGTCTGGGAAATATCTCAGTTTACGTGGGTCACGGTCACTTCAAGGCGGTTGCGGCTCACAAGCTCGGCGCTGTTGGCATCCAGCAGGTAGCCGAACTTTGCGGTGCCGCCCTTCTCGGTCAGGCCGCACTCGATCTCGTCGGCGGTCACGCCCAGCGTCATAGAGCCGTAGCCTGTCTCGTAGTGGCAGAGGTTGCGCTTGCCTTTTTCGATCAGCAGCTGGGTGCCGGCCCCGCCGCCCTTGCCAAACCGCAGCATCGCCACGCGGCTTCCGTCGGCGGCAATTTTCAGGGTGGTGGTGCAGCCCTCGTAGCCGGTGGTCTCGGTCTCTTTATAGGTAATGTAGTAGCTGCCGCCCTTCTGCACGAACTGGCCGCGGGTCATCAGCTCCACAAACTCTTCCTTTTCTTCCTGCTCCACAGGCTCTTTCACATGCTGCTCAATGCGGCTCTTGATGCGGATGATATAATCTTCCTTCAGCGGTTTGCTCACGTTTTTCTGTCCTTATCAATATTTATCAATGGCGATCTGATCCACCGGGCCGCCCTTGTACTCGCCCAGGAACAGGTCTGCCGTCTGCACAAAGCTGTCCGGCACATCGCTCACGTAGAAGTGCGCCTGACCCTCGTGCTCCTGCGCCGCTTTCAGGCCGCGCTCGGAGAGCATCTGTTCCAGATGGTGGGCGGCGGTCTTGGCCGGATCCACCAGCGTCACGCTCTGGCCCATGAACTCGCCGATCATGGTCTTGAGCAGCGGGTAGTGGGTGCAGCCCAAAATCAGGGTGTCCACACCGGCCTCACGCACCTCGGTCAGGTACTGAGCGATCACCAGCTTCGTCACCTGCTGTCGGCTCTCCTCGCTGTGGTCCACGTAACCGGCCTCCACCAGCGGCACGAACAGCGGGCAGGCCTGCGCGGTGATCTCCACCCCCGGTACCAGCTGACGCAGCAGCTTTTCGTAGCTGCGGGAGCGGATGGTGGCAGCGGTGCCGATCACGCCGATGCGGCGGTTGCGGGTAGCAAAGGCTGCTTCCCGGGCGGCAGCATCCACCACGCCCAGATAGGGCACCGGCAGCTTTGCCGCTTCTGCAGCCGGGTAGGTGCTGGACACGGTGCCGCAGGCCGCCATGATGCACTTTACATTTTTAGAGAGCAGGAATGCCACGTCCTGACGGGCATACTGCAGAATGGTCTCCGGGCTGCGGCTGCCATAGGGCACGCGGCCGGTATCGCCAAAATAGATGATCTCCTCGTGGGGCAGGCGCTTGCGCAGCTCCCGCACACCGGTCAGGCCGCCAAGGCCGCTGTCGAATACGCCGATCGGGCGGTTATCCATGCTGCTTTTCCTTCCTTTCCAGCGCCAGCGCGATCAGCCGGTCGATGAGCTGCGGCACCGGCAGGCCCTCGTGCTCCATCAGCTTGGGATACATGCTGATGGACGTGAAGCCCGGGAAGGTGTTGATCTCGTTGATCAGCACCCGGCCAGTACCCTTTTCCACAAAGAAATCGCAGCGGGCAAGGCCCTCGCAGTTCAGGGCAGTGTAGGCCATGGCGGCGTAGGTCTTCACCTCGTCCAGCTTTGCTTCCGGCAGGTGAGCCGGGATGACGGTCTGGCTCACGCCGTTTTTGTACTTGTCGTCGTAGGTATAGAACTCGGCACCGGCAAGGATCTCGCCCGGACGGGTAGCCACGGCGGGGTCGGAGCCGATCACGGCGCACTCCACTTCCTGTCCGTCCACAAAGGCTTCAAACACCACCTTGCGGTCGTTTTCCAGTGCAAGGTCGATGGCCTTTTTCAGCTCGTCACGGCTGGACACCTTGGAGATGCCCACGCTGGAACCGGCGTTTGCGGGCTTGACGAACACGGGCCAGCCCAGCTTCTTTTCCACACCCTCGCACACGCCTTCCAGATCGGACTCGATCTCCCAGCGGTCGGCAGCCAGCCATCTGGTGTGGGGCACACCGTTGGCCTCGAACAGAGCATTGGCCACGGCTTTGTCCATGCACACCGCGCTTGCCAGCACGCCGCAGCCCACGTAGGGGATGCCGGCCAGCTCCAGCAGGCCCTGCACCGTGCCATCCTCGCCCCACAGGCCGTGCAGCACCGGGATGACCACATCCACATGCACTTTTTCCACATGGCCTTCCGGGGTGAACAGGATCATGCCGTGGTCGGCGCGGTCCGGACTGATGACGCAGGCCATGTTGCCTGCCAGCTCTTCCCAGCTGCCATCGGCCATCTGGGCGGCCGTGGCCTCGGTGTACAGCCAGCGGCCCTCCTTGGTGATGCCCACAGTGAGCACCTCATATTTTTCACGGTCAATGTTGTTGACGAAGTTGCCCACAGAAACGCGGCTGACCTCGTGCTCGCTGGACATACCGCCGAACAGCAGCACAACGCACATTTTTTCAGACTGCATGATAACTCTCTCCTATTTACAAAGCCCAAGACCTGGGCGGGATATAACCGGTAAAAATGCCGTTCTGGCTTATTATACAATATCTATGCGCGCGATGCAAGCAGAATGCCAAAAAGCTGCCGGTGGGTAAAAGAGATATTTTTCAAAAAAACTTTCCAAAAATCGAAGATTTCCGCTTGACGGATGGAAAAGTGCGTGGTACAATGATATCACCTCTTTTGCGGGGTTATTAAGTGCGCCTGTTTTACAGGTACCACCCGCAACCCGAGGGAGGTTCAAAACAACCGTTATAATGGAGGTGTCAACAAATGACCGTTAAAATCACTCTGGCCTGCACCGAGTGCAAGCAGCGCAACTACAACACCACGAAGAACAAGAAGAACAACCCCGATCGTCTCGAGATGAAGAAGTATTGCCGTTTCTGCAAGAAGCACACCGTTCATCGCGAAACCAAGTAAGAAAGGCGGACGCATCATGGCAGACAAAACCGAGAACAAGCCGGGCTTTGTGGCCAGAGCAAAGGCCGCTGTGAAGAACTTCTTTGGCAAGTGTGCCAAGTTCTTCCGCGACACCAAGAGCGAGCTGAAGAAGGTGGTGTGGCCGTCCAAAGAGGACGTTAAGACCAACACCGTCGTCGTGCTCGTGACCGTCGCCATCGCAGCGGTCGTGATGATCCTGCTGGATGCCATCTTCGGCGGCATCCTGGGCTTGATCATCGGCGCCTGAGAATCATCTTGAAACGGAGGGCAGACCAAAATGGAAGAACAATCCAATGAGGCACTTTGGTATGTAGTGCATACCTATTCCGGCTATGAGAACAAGGTCGCGAACGACCTGCAGACCATGGTGGAGAACCGTCATCTGCAGGATCTGATCTGCGATATCAAGGTTCCCGTCGAGATGGTTCCCGAAATTGACAAGAACGGCAAGCAGAAGATGGTGGAGCACAAGCTCTTCCCCGGCTACGTTCTGGTCAAAATGGTGATGAACGACGATACCTGGTACGTGGTGCGCAATACGCGCGGCTGCACCGGCTTCGTCGGCCCCGCATCCAAGCCCGTTCCCCTCTCTGCTGAGGAAGTAGAGAAGATGGGCGTGGAAAAGGCTGCACCTCTGGCAGTCGACTTCAACGTCGGCGACACCGTGCAGATCACCGCCGGTCCTCTGGAAGGCTTTATGGGCCTTGTGGAGGAGATCGATACCGAGAACTTCAAAGTGAAGCTCAAGGTCAACATGTTCGGCCGCGAGACCCCCGCAGAGGTGGAGATCGGTCAGGTCGAGCTGCCGTAACCAACCGGCACAAATCGTTTACCAAGGTAAGACCGCAGTGCGGTTCTTATAGAGCGTGTGCACTGTGCACATGCTCGTGGGAGGCACGGAGACACCGTGCCGCAACTCACCACAGATTTTTGGAGGTGCATTTATTATGGCACAGAAAGTTACTGGCTACATTAAGCTGCAGATCGAGGCCGGCAAGGCAACTCCGGCTCCCCCTGTTGGCCCTGCTCTGGGTCAGAAGGGTGTCAACATCATGGCATTCACCAAGGAGTTCAACGAGCGTACCAAGAACCAGATGGGTTATGTGATCCCCGTCGTCATCACTGTGTATGCTGACCGCTCCTTCAGCTTCATCACCAAGACTCCTCCGGCAGCCGTTCTGATCAAGAAGGCAGCTGGCATCAACACCGCTTCCGGCAAGCCCAACAAGGAAAAGGTCGCTTCTCTGACCGCCGCTCAGGTGGAAGAGATCGCCAAGACCAAGATGCCCGACCTGAACGCTGCTTCTCTGGAAGCTGCATGCAGCATGGTTCGCGGCACCTGCCGTTCCATGGGTGTCACCGTCGAGGGCTGAGACATAAACAGTGGGAGGGCATAAAACTGCCCGCATGACCACACAGGAGGATATACAATGAAACATGGCAAGCACTATGTCGACGCTGCAAAGCTGGTCGATTCTACTAAGGCATATGATGTGAACGAGGCTCTGGAGCTGGCTTGCAAGACCGCTTCTGCCAAGTTCGACGAGACCGTTGAGCTGCACGTCCGTCTGGGCGTTGACGGCCGTCACGCTGACCAGCAGGTCCGCGGCGCTGTCGTTCTGCCCAACGGCACCGGCAAGACCGTCCGCGTCTGCGCAATCGCCAAGGGTCCCGCAGCTGCCGCTGCTGAGGCTGCTGGCGCTGATATCGTCGGTGATGACGAGCTGATCGCAAAGATCGCCGGCGGCTTCATGGATTTCGACGTTGTCGTGACCACTCCCGATATGATGGGCCGCGTTGGCCGTCTCGGTAAGGTCCTGGGCCCCCGCGGCCTGATGCCGAACCCCAAGGCCGGCACCGTTGCTCCCGACCTGGGCAAGGCTGTTTCCGAGGCCAAGGCTGGTAAGATCGAGTACCGTCTGGACAAGCAGAACATCATCCATGTGCCCGTGGGCAAGGCTTCTTTCGGTGCAGAAAAGCTGTACGCCAACCTGGACACTGTGATGGAGGCTATTGCCAAGGCAAAGCCCGCTGCAGCAAAGGGTACCTACTTCAAGAGCGCTACCATCGCCACCACCATGGGCCCTGGCATCCGTCTGAACACCTTGAAGTACGGTGTCTGATTTGAAGTTCTGATCGTTTTTCTGCCGTTCGTATGGGCGGCAGAAAAATTTTGTCAGAAAATTTCAAAAAAGACTTGACAACTCCGCACGTTTGCGGTAAAATAATCATGCTGTTTTTGAGACAGCAGGTACTGGAGTCCAGTGTAAGGCTATGCCGCCTGCCGAGAAACGTGCGTAAAGTTGTTTTATGCCTCTTTCTCGGCCAAGTGCGGGAAAGAGGCTTTTTTCATACTTGCTCCGGTTTTCGATACAAGTTTTTGAAACGAGGTGAAACCGAATGCCCAGTGCAAAGATTCTTTCTGAAAAGCAGGCTTATGTCGCTGATCTGAAGGCAAAGTTTGAGAGTGCGGTTTCCGGCTGCGTCGTCGCTTACGGCGGCATTAACGTCGAGAACGACACCAAGCTCCGTAAGGAGCTGCGTGAGGCAGGCGTCGATTACATGGTCGTGAAGAACACCATGCTGCGTCTGGCTGTCAAGGGTACCTCTCTGGAGGGCCTGGCTGAGCAGTTCAAGGGCGATACCGCTATCGCTTTTGCTCACGAAGCAGATCCCATGTCCGCTGCCCGCATCCTGTGCAAGTATCAGGATGGCGATAAGTCCAAGAAGTTCGTCGTGAAGGCTGGCTTCATGGAAGGCAAGGTCATGGACGCTGCCGAGACCAACGCAATCGCAAAGCTGCCCAACCGCGAAGGCATGCTGTCCATGTTCGCAGGCGCCCTCACCAGCACTCTGTCTGGTCTGGCCGTTGCAATGCAGGCTTATGCCGACAAGCAGGAGGAGCCTGCAGCCTGATTGCTGCATGACCGCTGCTTAAACAAAACAAGAAACTAACAAACAAAACCATTGATATTGGAGGGTTACTACTATGGCTTCTGAGAAGATTACTGCCATCATCGACTCCGTTAAGGAGCTGTCCGTTCTGGAGCTGAAGGAACTGATCGACGCTTACTGCGAAGAGTTCGGTGTTTCCGCTGTTGCTGCTGCTGCTCCCGCTGCTGCTGGCGCTGCTGCTGCCGCTGAGGAAGAGAAGACCGAGTTCGACGTCATCCTGGCTGAGGCTGGCGCTACCAAGATGCAGGTCATCAAGCTGGTGAAGGAGATCACCGGTCTGGGCCTGAAGGAAGCTAAGGCTATCGTCGATGGCGCTCCCAAGGCTGTCAAGGAGAAGGTCTCCAAGGCTGAGGCTGAGGACATCCAGAAGAAGCTGACCGAGGCTGGCGCTAAGGTCGAGGTCAAGTAATTGAACCTCTTCTGAGAGTCGTTCATTCTTGAACAATGAGGTGCCCGTACCGAAAGGTGCGGGCATCTTTTTTTGTTTGATGATTGGAATGCCCTCCGCTGCGCTCTAGGCATGTTTAGATGAATTATTATTTTTAATTTGTGTTCAGAAAATGTCTGCGGACATTTTCTGAACACTTTTTCACAGGAGGGGCGGTAAAGGCAAGTGGCATCTGTGCGGTAGGAAAATGCATTTGACGCTACGACTCTATGGTGAAAAAACAGCTCCGAAACGACCGCAGTCGTTTCGGAGCTGCAAATATGATTTCCGCTGTTTATGCCCAGAGCGAAGCGGAGGGCATTTTAAATCGTCATCGTCGTATCTTTTCTGCATTCAAAAACTATGCTATACTATCCTCAACAGGAGGAACGGCAGAGCCTTTGTCCCCTCTGCCGCAAAAAGAGAGTTTATGGAACACCGCAACTGGAACAAAAACAACATCCGCACTTCCCTTTTGGGTTACGGCTGTATGCGTTTTCCCACCAAAGCCGACGGCACCATTGACGAGGAGCGCGCCGAAGCTTTGCTGAACACCGCTAAGGCCGCCGGTGTCAACTACTTCGATACTGCCTATCCCTATCACAACGGCCAGAGTGAGCCGTTTGTGGGCCGCGTGATCGCCAAATGGGACCGCAGCAGCTTTTATCTTGCCACCAAAATGCCGCTGTGGAAATGCAAAAGCCTGGACGATGCCAAGCGCATTTTTGAAGAGCAACTGCAGCGGCTGGGCGTGGACTACATCGACTTCTACCTGCTGCACTCCCTGCACAAGGCCCGGTACGAAAAGGCAAAAGCCATGGGCCTTGTGGACTGGCTATGGCAGCAGAAGGCCGCAGGACGCATCCGGAACTTTGGGGTTTCCTGCCATGACAACGCCGCCGGGTTTGAGTATATTCTGCGCGACCAGCCGTGGGATTTCTGCCAGCTGCAATACAATTATCTGGACCGGGACGACCGCGCCGAGGAGATCTCCGGTGACCGGGGCTATCAGCTGACCGAAGAATGCGGCGTGCCGCTTATCATCATGGAGCCCATCAAGGGCGGCACGCTGGCATCCCTGCCTGCAGATGCCGCCGCACCGCTGCACGCCCTGCGTCCGGATGCCACCGATGCCTCCTGGGCGCTGCGCTGGGTGGGCAGCCACAAAAACGTGCATGTGATCCTCTCCGGCATGAGTGCTGAGGATCAGCTGACCGACAACCTTGCCACCTTTGGCCATTTTGAACCGCTTTCCCCCGCCGAGAATGCCGCTGTGGAAAGCGTAGCCAACGAGCTGCACCGCCGCATCAAGATTGGCTGCACCGGCTGCCGGTACTGTATGCCCTGCCCCATGGGGGTGGACATCCCGGACAATTTCAGCATCTGGAACAAGCTGGGCATGTTCGGCCAGAAGGATGCCATCAAAGCCCAGTGGACCACCTGCTTCCCGGACAGCGAAAAGGCCCTGCACTGTGTGCGCTGCGGTAAGTGCGAAGCCGTCTGCCCGCAGAAGCTGCCCATCCGCGATTCTCTGGCACAACTGCAAAAGGAGCTGGACGCACTGTAACTCCTTCCGTCATCGCTGCGCGATGCCACCTCCCTCAAAGAGGGAGGCTTTAAGGCCCCATCTCTGAGGGGGCTGTCGCCGCAGGCGGCTGGGGGAGTTTCATAACAAAAAAGACCGTCACACGTTTTTCGTGCAACGGTCTTTTTTATGCAGTTCTTACCACAACCGGATGACCTTGATCACACTTTCAGCCTTATCGCGGGCCAGCTCCAGATGGCGCTGCAGGGAATCTGCAGCACTGTCCCAGTTGTCGGCCAGAGCGGCATCCAGAATTTCCAGATGTTCGTCACAGGTCTGCTCCTGATTGATCATGCTCACCTTGCCGGTCATGATGCGGAAGCGGGTGTTCAGACCGGTGATGCGGTCATACGCCGAACGCAGGTACTTGTTGGGCAAAGTGCTCATGAGCAGTTCGTGGAACTCATCGTCCGACTCGCAGAAGTCGTTGATGCTGTCCGGGTGATGCATCAACTCGGCAAATGTCTCCAGCTGTTCCCGCGGGATGCCGCTGCCATAAGTACGCAGGGCGTAAGGCTCCACCAGCAGGCGCATCTCGAACATGCTGTGCACGTCCTCCTCGGTGATGCCGGAAACCATCAGGCCCTTCTTGGGCAGAATGGTGATCAGGCCTTCCTGCTCCAAACGGCCAAGAGCATCCCGCATGGGGGTGCGGCTGATGTTGCCCATCTCGGCACAAAGCTTCTGCTCGTTCAAAAACTCGTTGGGCCGGTACTCGCAGTTCAGGATCTTGGTCTTAAGGTACTGGTATGCCTGCAGCTTCAGGCTCGGTTTGGTCTGCGACTCCATTTCTTTCATGTTCTGCACAACTCCTATTCCCTTTTCCCTTGCAAAGAAAAAGGTTCTTCTCCTATAATACTCTGGGGCGCATGCTTTCTAACTTCAAAGCATCTTGTATTCTTGCTGCAATCCAAGTAGTATTCCAGTTCTATTATTTCATAATAGGGCAATTATTACAATACTTTTTTGTGAACTTTAGCGCGTTTTATGTTTTATCTAATTTTTATGTCCCATTTTTGCCAAAATCAACAAGTTTTTTTGTGCTTGTAGCCAATGCCGCTTCTTTTGGCCCGGTTCTTTTGCATCCAATGCAAAAATATGCTACAATGTAAAAAATATTGAAAAGGGTGTGGATCTCTCTTATGGCACGAAGCGACGGCTACAATACCAAGACCCGTCAACTGATTTTAGATTATCTCATCAACAACCGGCAGCACGCGGTGAGTGCTTCCAACATTCTGGAGCATCTGGAAGAGCAGGGCGCAAGCCCCAACCCCACCACGGTGTACCGCTATCTGGATAAGCTGGCCGGGGAGCAGCGCATCATGAAATACGTTGCCGACAAGGGCGAAAAAGCCGTGTTCCAGTACGTGGACGAGGGCCGCCACTGCCGGGAGCATCTGCACCTCAAGTGCGTGCAGTGCGGGCGCATCTATCATCTGGACTGCCACTTCATGGACGAGGTGCGCGCCCACCTGATGGCAGAGCATGGCTTTACCCTGCAGTGCGAGGGCAGCGTTCTGTATGGTTTGTGCCGCCACTGCGCCCAAAAAGAGGAACAGTCCGACTCTGATGGTCAAACCGCACAAAAATGCGCCTGCTGTGTTGACACGGACAAAAAGCCGTGATACAATGCATGCAAGAAAAAGCGTTGACCGGGAAAAGTAAGGTTTCAATGTCCTCTTTCAGAGAGTGCGGGTAGGTGGAAGCCGCGCAGAGAGCGAAACCCGAACGAACACCCGCAAGCTTCACCCTGAACCTGTTTATGCAGCAGTAGGGGCCGACGTGCGCCGCTCGTTATCGCGGCAGTGCTTTCAACGGGGAGAGCGCACAAAAGTGACTGGCATGGTTTTATGCCGGTAATTTAGGTGGCACCACGGATACGGCAGCATATTCGTCCTAGCGATTGGGATGAATGAGCTGCCGTATTTTTATTTAAAAAGAGGGGTAAGAAATATGTGTTGTGTTATGGGCTATACCGGGCACGATCTGAGTGCCGCCAAATTCAAGGAATACCTGCTGCGCACGGTCATGCGCGGCCCGGACGACCAACGTGTGGTGGAAGGACCTTTCGGTCTGATGGGCTTTGGCCGCCTTGCCATCATGGGCCTGACGCCGGAAGGCATGCAGCCGTTCTACCGCGGTGCCGACTGCGTGGTGTGCAACGGCGAGCTGTACGGCTTCCGCTTTGAGAAAGAGATCCTCAAACGCCGCGGCTACAAGTTCCAGTCCGACTGCGACTGCGAGATCCTGCTGCCGCTGTACTATGAGTACGGTCTGGATATGTTCCGCCACATGGACTCCGAGTTCGCGCTTATCATGTACGATTCCCGCAAGGACCGGCTCATCGCCGCCCGCGACCCCATCGGCATCCGTCCGCTGTTCTACGGCTACTCCAAGTCCAGCCACCAGATCGCATTCGCCTCCGAGATGCAGAACCTCATTGGCTGGTGCGACGACATCCGGCCCTTCCCCATTGGCAGCTACTACTGCGATGGCCGCTTCGTCCGCTATGAGGACATTGCCGATGTGCCCGCCCCCATGCAGGACGACATGGACACCGTGCTGCGGAACATCCGCGAAAAGCTGATCGCAGGCGTAGAGAAGCGTCTGGACGCAGATGCCCCTGTGGGCTTCCTGCTCTCCGGCGGTCTGGATTCCTCGCTGGTGTGCTCCATTGCCGCCAAGAAGCTTGGCAAGCCCATCCGCACCTTTGCCATTGGCATGGACACCGACGCCATTGATCTGAAATATGCGCGCCAGACCGCAGAATATCTGGGCAGCGAGCACCACGAGATCATCATCAACCGGGATATGGTCATCAACAGTCTGGAAGAGGTCATCCGCCTGCTGGGCACCTGGGACATCACCACCATCCGCGCCAGCATGGGCATGTACCTGCTGTGCAAGGCCATCCACGAGCAAACCGATGTCCGGGTGCTGCTGACCGGCGAGATTTCCGATGAACTGTTCGGCTACAAGTACACCGACTACGCCCCCACCGCCGATGCCTTCCAGCAGGAGAGCCAGAAGCGCATCCGTGAGCTGTACATGTACGATGTGCTGCGCGCCGACCGCTGCATCTCCTCCAACAGCATCGAGGCCCGCGTGCCCTTTGGTGATCTGGATTTTGTGCGTTACGTCATGGCCATCGACCCGGAAAAGAAGCTGAACAGCTACGGCAAGGGCAAGTATCTGCTGCGCAAGGCCTTTGAGGGTGATTGGCTGCCGCCGGAGATTCTGTGGCGCGAAAAGGCCGCCTTCTCGGATGCTGTAGGCCACAGCATGGTGGACGATATCAAAGAGTATGCCGAAAGCCTTTACACCGACGAGGAGTTCCAGCTGCGCCGGGCAAACTATTCGGCCCACTGCATGCCGTTCACCAAGGAAAGCCTGTTTTACCGCGAAATTTTCGAGAAGTACTACCACGACCAGAGCCGCACCATCGTGGGCTTCTGGATGCCCAACAAGGCATGGCCGAACTGCAACGTCAACGACCCCTCTGCCCGCGTGCTGGCAAACTACGGTGCTTCCGGCGTGTAACGCCAGACCATTTTGAATGCGCTCCGCTTTGCTTTGCGCATGAATAGCGGAAAGAATATTCTATAATTTGTAGATCGGGAAAATCTGCGGATTTTCCCGATCTACTTTTTCACGCGAGGGAACCCTCTCCGTCATCACTACGCGGCAATGGGAGATGGGACATCTCCAGTCAAAGCCGCAAGGACGAAAACGGCTTGTCCTTCGCAAGCGTCCTCGCCCTCTCCGTCACCTGCGGTGACACCTCTCCCAAAGGGAGAGGCTCTGGCGAAGCTGGAAACTTCGCAGTTGAGCTGGAAACCTTGCCGCCATGCCAAGGGCTCTCCCTTTGGGAGAGCTGCCGAGCGGAGCGAGGCTGAGAGGGCTAGCTCTTCCCCCGCTGCGCCGCCGCTTCCATAGGAAGCAGGCGCGGCATCCGCCCCTTGCCGTCCAAGCTCCATCTGTGAAAATGCAATGCCGGGCGGTCCGCAGACCGCCCGGCATTGCTCTATTAAAACTATTTTTCCGCTATTCATGCCCAAAGCGCACGCGGCGGGCATTCTAAATTGTTGTGTTACATCCTGATTTTTTGCGCCGCCCGGGCAATGGACGCAAGCAGAGCCACCAGCCGCTTTTCGTCCATCTGGCCGCAGTAGCTGGTGAAGGTGTAGTAGCAGCCCTGCACGCAGAAGGAAAGCACGATCTTACGTACCACGTCGGCATCAAACGAGGGGTCGCTCTCCGAGATGCATTTGCTCATTGCAGCTTCCACGCGGTTGATGAACAGTCCCTGACGGGAGCCGGAAAACAGAATGCCGATCTCGGTCTGATTCCGGGTAAACGCCCGGAACATTTCCCGAGTCAGCCACTCGGTGCGCTCGCTTACATCACGGGCGGTCAGCTGCGGCAGGCTTTCCACCACCACCTCCACCATTTCGTCCTCCATGGCGTTGGCCAGCGCATAGATATCCTGATAATGCGCATAAAAGGTGGACTTATTGATGCAGGCCAGATCGCACAGCTCCTTGACCTTGATCTTTTCCAGCGGTTTCTGCGCCCGCAGCTCCATGAATGCCTGCTTGATGGCACGCTCCGTTTTTTCAATGCGAATATCCAGAAAACCCACCTCTTTTGCTTTTTCGTTGATTATCCAACCATTTTCCTGTTTTGCGGATAGACAAGGCCCTCAGCCTTTTTTATACTGGGTCTATCCCCATCCGCATCACTCCTTGCGGTACAGGATGCCTTTTTCTTCCAGCTCTTTTTTGATGCGCTCAAAGCTCCCGGCATCCGGGCAGTGCAGGGTGTGCAGATGCACGCCGCCGGTCATGCGGCTCAAAAGTGCTTCCGGCGTGTCCTTGGCCTGCTGGATGAAGTTGTCCACATCGTAGCGGCTGGCAAGGTTCAGGTTGCCGCGCAGCTCGCCATACAGGCTGTTCTCCACGGCCACATCCACCACGATGCCGCCCTGATCCACCACGGTGTACAGCTCGGTGCGCATCTCGTCCTCGGTGCTGTGCACGCAGGCCAGAATGGCGGTATAGCCTTTTTCCGCCGGGTGCAGCTGATAGCCCCGGGGCGTTGCATCGATCTGCGCACCGCCTGCCCGCAGCAGAGCCACATCCCCCACCACGATCTGGCGCGAGACCCCCAGCAAAGCCGCCAGTGCGCTGGCACTGACCGGTGCTTCGGCCCCGCTGAGCCGTTTCAGAATGGATTCTCTGCGCTGCGCTGCATTCATGGTTTTCAAAGCTTCCTTTCCGCTTTACGGTATTATGCTCTTATTGTAGCAAAAGACGGCGGATCATGCAAGAATGCGTTTACTTTTCCAGCTGCAGGATGGTAGCATAATTGGAGGGCAGCTGCACTTTCATGCGGCCCCACTCCATGCTGGTCAAAACGGGCTGTGCGCCCACCGTGTCGGCCAACAGGTCCTTTGCAGAGGATGCCTCCACCGGCAGCTGGAATTCCAGCTGTGCGGGACTGTCGCCGTTGTTCAGCACCACGACGCAGGCCTTTCCATCCAGCACCCGGGCAAAGGCATAGCACTGGGTGGTGAGCTGCAGCTCTTTCACCTCGCCGTCGGTCAGCTCCGGCAGCTCCGCCTTCAGTCTGCCCAGTGCGGCATACACGCTGGTGACAGGGTTGGTGGTCTCAGCGTCCTTGAAGTCGGAAAGTTCCAGGCAGGGGCGCAGCGGCCAGTCGCTTCCCCACTCTTTTTTGCCTTCAATGCCAAATTCTGAGCCATAATAGATGGACGGAATGCCCCAAAGCGTATATACTAGAATTGCAATGTGGCGGATGTGCTCCCGGTTGCGCAGCTTGTTAGGCAGGCGCTCCACATCGTGGTTGTCCGAGAACAGATACAGCCGGGTATCGTGGCACAGGCCCTGCAGACGGCGCATGGTGTGGGCGATCTCGAAATAGTTGTGGTCGTTGTGGCCGCTCCACAGGCCCTTGTGCAGCTCGTAGTTGGTCACCGAGTGCAGCATCTCCGGGTTTGCCCAGCGGCTGTAATCGCCGTGGATCACCTCGCCCATGAGCCAGAACTCTGGCTTTACCTCGTTGGCAAGGCGGCGCAGACCGCGCATAAAGTCAAAGTCCAGCACATCGGCTGCGTCCAGACGGATGCCGTCAATGTCAAATTCATCCACCCAGAAGCGGATGGTATCGTAGTGGTAGTTCTGCACCTCCGGGTTGCGCTGGTTCAGCTTGACCAGCAGATTGAAGCCGCCCCAGTTTCCGTAGGAAAAGCCGTCGTTGTACTCGTTGTTGCCCCAGAAATTCACATCGCAGAACCAGTCCTTATAGCGGGCGTTCTCGCGGTTTGCCTTCAGGTCCTGAAACGCAAAGAAATCGCGGCCCACATGGTTGAACACGCCGTCCACGATCACCTTCTGGCCCCGGGCATGGCACCGGGCCACAAAGTCCTTGAACTCTGCGTTCGTGCCAAGGCGGCGGTCTACCAGCCGGTAATCGATGGTGTCGTAGCCATGGGAACCGCTCTCGAACAGCGGGCCGATATAAATGGCCGTGCAGCCGATGTCCGCTGCGTGCTCAGCCCATGCGTTCAGTTTATTAAACGCGCCGGGCACCGCCTGCCCATCGTTCTCATGTGCGCAGCCGCACAGCCCCAGAGGATAGATGTGATAAAATACCGCATTGTCATACCAAGCCATTGTTCATACCGCTCCCATACAAAAAAATCAGCCTCCGCCCACTGCGGCGGCAGGAATAGTATAGCACAGAATCTGTAAAACATGTTAATTTTTGCTGATTTTTGTCAAGAATCTACAAGAATATCAGCCACTATGCCCCATTTCATCTTGTTTTTATTGGATATATTGCCCAAACACCTGTGTCACATGCAGTGCCGCCGGGCGCTGCCTATCATAGAATGTAAGGAGATCTTTGCATGAATTACCCCGCCATTCCCCGTGAATTCTTCAATGGAGACTGCTTTGATGCCTACCGCATCCTTGGTGCGCATCCCTGCTCTGACAACGGCACCGAAGGGTGGCGCTTTGCGGTGTGGGCCCCCGGTGCCACGGCAGTGGAAGTCTGCGGCGGCTTCGACGGCTGGGAGGCAGGCGTGCCCATGGAAAAAGCCGATACCGGCGTGTGGAGCGCATTCGTCCCTGGCCTTGCAGAGGGCGACCTTTATAAATACCGGGTGCATGGTGCCGACGGCAGTGTGGTGATGCGCAGCGACCCCTACGCATTTTCCACCGAGCTGCGGCCGGGCACGGCCAGCCGTCTGGCAAAGCTGGACTTCCACTTTGACGACAGCGCATGGATGGAGCGCCGCGACAAATGCCGCAACCGCCCGCTGAACATCTACGAGATGCACGTTGGCAGCTGGCGGCACAAGCCCGGCAGCAAGGAGGCCGATGGCTCCGACGGCTGGTACAACTATGAGGAGCTGGCCAAGGAGCTGATTCCATGGCTGCTGGACCATCACTTTACCCATGTGGAGCTGCTGCCGCTGGCAGAGCATCCCTTTGACGGCAGCTGGGGCTACCAGACCACTGGCTATTTTTCCGTCACCAGCCGCTACGGCACCCCCGCCCAGTTTGCCGGCTTCGTCAACGCCTGCCACCGCATGGGCATTGGCGTCATCATGGACTTTGTGCCGGTACACTTTGCCGCCAACGCCGACGCTCTGGCAAAGTTTGACGGCACCCACCTCTACGAGTACGACAGCGATGTGGGCCACAGCGAGTGGGGCACCTGCAACTTCAACTACTACCGCCGCGAGGTGTGCAGCTTTTTGAACAGCGCTGCCGCCCTGTGGATGGACGTGTACCACTGCGACGGTATCCGTATGGATGCCATCTCCCGCGCGCTGTACTGGCAGGGCGACCCGAACCGCGGCGTGAACGAGGGTGCCGTGAACTTTCTGCGCAGCCTAAACCACGGCCTGAACGAGCGCTGGCCCACCGGCATCTACACCGCCGAGGACTCCACCAACTTCCTCAAGGTGACAGCTCCCACCCGCTACGACGGCGTGGGCTTCGACTACAAGTGGGACATGGGCTGGATGCACGACACACTGGACTATTTTGCCACCCCCTTCGGTGAGCGGCCGAATGCCTACGGCAAGATCGTTTTCAGCATGCACTACTTCTACAACGAGCTGTATCTGCTGGCGCTGAGCCACGACGAGGTGGTGCACGGCAAAAAGACCATCATCGATAAGCTGTGGGGCACCTATGCGGAAAAATGCGCCCAGCTGCGCACCCTGTATTTTTATATGTACATGCACCCGGGCAAGAAGCTGAACTTCATGGGCAACGAAATGGGACACTTCCGGGAGTGGGACGAAAAACGGGAGCTGGACTGGGACCTGCTGAAATATCCCTTCCACGATGCCTTCCAGAAATACTTTGCCCACCTGTGCCGGGTGTATTCCACTGAGCCTGCACTCTACGATGGCGAGTACAACCCCGACTGCTTTGAGTGGGTGGCCTGCGAGAGCCGCAGCGAGGGCGTGTACGCATGGCTGCGCAAGGGCCGGGGCGAAAACCTGCTGTGCACCATGAACACGCAGGACCACGCCCACAAAAAGTTCCCGCTGTATCTGCGCTTTCCCTGCAGTGCCGAGGAGGTGCTGAACACCGAATCCCCCGAGTGGGGCGGTGCACTCAAGGGCCGCCGCAAGACAAAGCTTCACACCACCGATGGCGGTGTGTTTGGTCGGGACTATACCCTTACAGTAGACCTGCCTGCCATGGGCAGCTGCCTGCTGCGCCTTGCGCCGGAGGCCCCGAACCCCGATGCAGCCCGCATCAGCGCCAACAAAGCCCTGAACGCAAAGCGCCGCGCTGCCCGCAGCACAAAGGCCGCAGCCAATTCCAACAAGTAATATTCGTTTTAAAATGTCCCGTCTGCGTTCAAAGCGGCGGGACATTTTGTTGTTTTCCGTGCACAGCGGCTGGACAGTGCAGATTTTGCTTGCTATACTGTAGCTGTGATATTCTGCAGCTGAGAGGTTTTTGGGATGAGTGGAATCGTTTCCCGTCTGTCTGTCCTTGGCAAGGTCTGGCTGGGCCTTGCTGCCGGAGCGATGGCGCTTATAATATTTTGCCTTGCCGCACCGGGCAGCAGCCTGTTTTTCCCGCTGGTGAGCCTGTGGTGCAATGCAGCATTGTTTGCACTGGCGTTGCTGGTGCTGCGCCGGGCCGGTATGGAGCTGGACCTGTTCCACAAGGCGGTGCTGGTGGGCCTGTGGGCAGCGGCCGTGCTTTACTTTTACTGGACCCTCAGCAGCCGCACCTTCCTCTACCACTGGGACTACGTAAACTACATTCTAAAGCAGTATCATGCCGAAGCCGCCTTTGCCCAGAGCACAGGCGCAGGCTTCCGGTTTCTCCTCGATTCCATCACTGAGGACTATACGAATTTCATCACCCTGTTCACCGAGTTCCCGTTCTGCCTGAGCGGCAAGACCGGCGATGACTACGCATTCTGTCAGGTATTCAGCGTACTGCCCAGCCTGCTGGTGCTGCTGGCGGGCCTGACGGTCAAGGTGGGCCGGATGCTACGGGTAAAGAACCGGTTCTGGTATTTCCTCATCGGCTTTTCGTGGTGCGCTACCTTCCCGTTCGTGCGCATGTCGGCGGTGCTGGGCCAGCCGGACTGGTTCGGGCTGATTTTTGCCTTCATGCTTATGCTGCTCACACTGGACTACCGCTTTGACGGCATCGACCTGCCCCGCTATCTGCTCATCTTCGCCGCCACGGCGGGCATCATCCTCACCCGGCGCTGGTACTTATATTTTGTGGTGGGCTACTGCTTTGCCTATGTGCTGCTGCTGGCATTTTCCAGCATCCGGCTGGCAAAAGATGGCCAACCCAGCCGCGCTGTGCACCGCATGGTACGGCTGGTGGTGTTCGGCCTGTGTGCGGCCGGGGCCATGGTGCTGCTGCTTCTGCCCATGGTGCGCAAAATTTTAAGCTTTGACTACGCCGGGCGCTACTCTTACTACAACTTCGGCGGCATCACGCTGGAGCTGGCCGCACAGACGCTGCGCATCGGTTTGCTGAACTTCATCCTCATCGGAATGGGGCTGTGGTTTGCCGCAAAACGCCGTCTGCCTGCCCTGCCCTGCCTTGCAGGGGCAGAGCTGCTGGTGAGTCTTGTGCTGTTTACCCGGGTACAGAACACCGGCTCCCACCAGATGCTGCTGTTCGTGCCGGGGTGGCTGCTGCTGTTCCTCGTTGGTTCCGCCGCACTGGCCGACGGCCTGAAAAAGCACACCGCCGTCAAGCTCTGCTACTGGGGCTTTACCATGGTGTTTGCGGTGTCCGTGCGCTGCTCGCCGCTGACCACCGTTGCTCTGCCGGGCTTTGTGGTGGATCATTTTCCCCTCAAGGCCGTGTCGGAATTCGTCCGGCTGGACAAGCTCACCTACGACCGCACCGATGCCGCCCAGATCCAGCGCGTGGACGACTGGATCGATGCCCACTGCGATGCGGAAAAGGGCGAGTTCGCCTACATGATCCCCCACGATATGCTGTACAACTCGGACATATTCCAGTACGCCGCCCTGCCGGACATCCAGCTGCAGGGCAAGCTGGCCGCCGGCATCTCCATCCCGGGCACCCACGAGTTCCCGGTGCGGTTCTTTGAGGCGAAGTACGTGCTCACTGCAGAGCCGCTCCCCCAGACCTTTGTCAGCGGTGGCGAGCTTTCCGGCCGGTGGAATGCCCTCTTCTGCGCCGCGCGGGATGAGCACTTTACGCAGGCCGCCAGCTTTGACATGGGCAACGGCACCGTGTTCACCGTGTGGGAGCGCACCGAGCCTGCCGACCGGGCTGAGGTGGAATATTATCTGGATGCCTTCGCGCAGGAGGATGCCCTCTACCCCGAAATGTTCTCGCAGGTGGCGGAAGCCTGGCTTGCCGGACATGGACTTTAAATTGCAAACGCTTTGGATATAAAAGGAGTATTTCCCATGGAACAGAATGCGAACGCCCTGCCCAAGGTCACGCTGGGCCAATACAAGGGGCTGGAATTCACCCGCCGGGTGCGCCCGGTATCGGAAAAGGCCGTGGAGCTGGAGGCGGCGAACCTTACCCGTACCCACGCTCCCTTTGCACCGGTGGAAAAGTCCGCCGCGCGCGGGATGCGCGTCACGCTGGATTTTGAGGGCTTCATGGACGGCGCACCCATCCCGGAAAGCAAAATGGAAAATGTGACCGTAGTGCTGGGCACCGGTCAGCTGATGCCCGCCGCCGAGGATGCCGTGTACGGCCACAGAGCAGGCGAGAGCTTCCGGTTCGATTTTACCTATCCCGCCGAGTTCCGGGTGCCGGAGCTTTCCGGCAAGACGGCGCAATTCGCCATCACCCTGCACACCGTGGAGCAAAAGCAGCCTGTACCGCTGGACGATGCCTTTGCCAAGACACTGGGCTTTGATACGGTGGATGCCCTGAAGGAGAGCATCCGCGAAAAGAAGCGCCGCTCCCACGAGGCCAACGCCGACCGAATTGCCGGAGCCGCCCTGCTGGGCATGGCCGGTGCCAACCTGACGGCGGAGCTGGATAACGGCATTCTGGACCAGAATGCCGACCATGACATGAACGCCCTGCGCGAACGGCTGCGCCGCAGCAAGATGACCATGGAGCTGTACTGCAAGGCAGGCCAGACCACACCGGACGAGGTGCGCGCCGCCTTCCGCCGGGATGCCGAGCGCAAGATGCGCAGCATCCTTGCTGTGCAGGCCATAGCCAAGGCCGAACAGATCACCGTGTCCAACGCAGAGGTGGATGCCGAGTACGTCCGCCTTTCCAAGCTGCACGATACCCCGGAAGCCGAGATCCGCAATGTGCTCAGCCGGGACGCTGTGGCCTCTGCCGTGATCACTCAGAAGGTGCAGCGTTTCCTGATCGACCACGCAAACATCACTTCGGTTGTGGAAAAGGAGTAAACTATGGGCTTTTTTACACGCACCGCGATGGATATGCTGATGAAAACTACCCATCCCGAGATCAACCGCCGCCAGTGCTGGAACCTGCATCCCCATCGCAAGCCCTGCACCGAGTGCAAGGATATCTGCCCCTATGGCGAACAGATCTTTACCCGCCCGAACCTTGTGAAGGACTGGGACCCCTGTACCGAGTGCGGCCTGTGCGTCTCTGCCTGCCGCAGCGGCTGCATCATCCCTTCGCCGGAGCAGGTGCAGCGGGACACCTCTGCCGCCGATACCGACAATGACACCATCTGGATCGGCTGCAAAAAGTCCACCCGCAAAAATTCCATGGTGCGCACCTGCATCTCTGCCCTCACATGGGAGACACTGGCCTACCTTGCCCTGAACAAAAAGATCGTGCTGGACCTGACCCCCTGCGGTGAATGTGAGAACGACCTGTGCGCCGCCCAGCTGCGCAAGGAGCTGACAAGGCTTGTGGATTTCTTTGGCCAGCCCATGTTCGAGGCACGGTTCACTCTGGCCTACGAGCCGGACGAAGCGCTCTACCACGTAAAGGAGCTGAGCCGCCGCGAAATGTTTGAGCAGGTGAGCCACGGCTCCAAAAGTGGCACCAAAAAGCTGCTGCAGATGCTGCCCGGCCTGCACAGCGAGGACGACGGCGGTGTGGATTTCCGCCTTTTGCTGCACCAGCGCACAAAGCAGCTGAAGGCATCCATGGAAACGCCGCTGAAGTACGGCTACTACCTGCCCAACTTTACCGATAAATGCTTTGGCTGCGGCAAGTGCGAAAAGGCCTGCCGCGCCGGTGCGCTGAAGCTGGAGGACCTGCCCGACGGCCAGACCCGCATCGTCATCACGCCGTGGAAGTGCAGCGAGTGCGAGGTGTGCGTGGCCTCCTGCTCCAACCATGGCATCGACGGCATGAAGCTGCGCCAGCTCACCACCCTTGGCCCGGTAAGTGTACACAAATGCACCAAGACCCTGTGCAAGGAATGCGGCAAACCCATTGCGCCGGGCAGTGTGGATGGTGTGTGCACCGTGTGCCGCATCAAGGCCCGCACCAAAAAGCGGCAGGAAGAAGCCGCTGCCAAGGCAAAGCAGCTGCGTGAGGAGCGCGAAGCCAAAAAGGCTGCAGAGGAAGCCGCCAAGGCAGCAGCCGAAGCCGGTGCCGACGCTGCTGAGACAGCTGTACAGACGGCTGCCGCCCCCGCAGAAACCGCTGCGGCCGGTTCCGTGATCACAGCACTGACCCCGGAAAAAGCAGCCCCCGCCGCGCTGGACGAAACCCCTGCTGCCGCACCGGAAAACACCGCAGAAAAGGATGTGCCCGACACACCGAAAAACGATTGACGGCGCACAGATTCAATGCTATACTGACCATAAGACCACGCACCGTGGCCACCGACTGTTACAAAGGGGTAACGGAGCTATTTCCGTTACCCCTTTCTTATCCCAAAGCACGAAGCAAGCTTTTGCCAAGATCTTACGAAAGAAGGATTTTACTATGGCTCATTCCATCTCCCGCCGCCAGTTCCTGCAAGGCAGCGGTGCAGCCGCCCTTTCTGTAGCAGCGGCTGGTCTGCTGAGCAGCTGCGGCGGCTCTTCCGCTTCCAATGGCGGCAGCACCGGCGCTGCCGGCAGCAGCTCCACCTACACCGTGCTGTATTCCCGTCAGCCCGCCACCCTGAACTATCTGGTCTGCTCAGCTGACCCGGACCTTTACCACGGCACTCAGTGCATCGACACGCTGGTGGAGTACGACAACCGCGGCAAGATCCGGGAGGGCCTTGCCACTGCTTGGGAGTGGGATGCCGACAGCCTGACATGGACGTTCCACCTGCGGGATGAGAACTGGGTGGACTGCAACGGCGAGGTGCTTGGCCCTGTGACCGCGCAGGACTTTGTGGATGCGCTGGCCTATGTGCTGAACCCGGACTACGCTTCCTCCACTGCAAGCCTTGTCACCCCCTATGTGGCCGGTGCGGACGACTACTATAACTACTGCGTTTACCGCAACAACGCCAATAACGGCACCGTGGCCGAGGACGGCACCACCTACGCCATTGATGCCAACGGCACCGTGACCGCCGCTGCCGCCGACGGCACCACCACCGAATACCCGGCTGTGGATTTTTCCACCGTGGGCGTGAAGGCTGTGGACGACCACACCCTGACCTACACGTTGAACTTCGACTTTCCCGGCTTCCTCAGCCTGCTGAGCTATGCTCCCTACGAGCCTGCCTACGGCCCGCTGCTGGAGGAGTTTGCCGACCAGTTCTGCACCAGTGCCGAGACCGCCTGCAGCTGCGGCGCGTTCTATCTGGCCGAGTACACCCCGCTGGAAAACTGGGTGATGAAGAAAAACCCCGAGAACTACGATGCCGACAGCGTTTACATCGACACGGTGCGCTACATCTACAATCAGGAAGAGCTGATCAGCGGCCCGGAGATGGTCAAGCGCGGCGAGATCGATCAGGCTACCATCAGCTCCGACATTCTGGACAGCTGGCTGGCCGACGACACCACCAAGGACATGGTTTCCATGGAGCGCCCGGAAACCGGCAAGAGCTACTTCTACATCTTCAACTTCCTGCCCTACCGCCACGAGTTCTCAAACTGGACCGTGACCGGCGTGGATGCCCAGTACGAGCCGGACAATTGGGCCAAGGCCATCAACTCCACCAACTTCCGCAGGGCTTTCCTGTATGCCATCAATCCCTCCGTCACGCTGGCCGTCACCGCGCCGGAAGGCTACGATAACTACAAGCTGCACACCATCACTCCGCCGTCCTTCTGTGCCAACAGCAAAGGCGTGGATTATACTGAGTGCGGCGGCCTTGCAAACCTCTCCGACTTCTTTGACGAAGCCAAGGCCAAAGAGTACCGTGATGCCGCCGTGGAAGAGCTGACTGCCGCCGGTGTCACCTTCCCCATCAAGATCCAGTATCCGTACAACCCCGCTGTGGTGGACTGGGACAAGCAGTGTCAGGTGTTCAAGCAGCAGGTGGAAGCCGTGCTGAACGACGGCTTCGACTTCATCAGCATCATCATCACGCAGGGTCCGTCCGACAACTTCCTGAACGCGGTGCGCCGGGTGGGTGCCTACCAGCTGATGTCCTACTACTGGGGCGCCGATTACTCCGACCCCGAGACCGAGGTGTACCCCTTCTATCAGGAAGCCGGCGACCGCGGCACCTGCTACAGCTTCCTGCGCACCGGCGTGGAGGACGGCATCGTGACCGGCGAGACCGCCGACCTCGTGATGCAGTACATGTCCATGGTGGAGAACGCCAAGACCATCACCGAGGATCTGGATGCCCGGTACGAAGCCTTTGCGGATGCCGAAGCCTTCCTCATTGAGAACGCACTGGTCATCCCGCTGGGGATGCCGGTGCCGCCCTACATTGCCACCCGCCTGAACCTGTGGGAGGGCCAGTACGCTCCCACAGGCCTTTCCACCAACCGACTGAAGGGCGTGCACATCCTCGACCATTACGTTTCCATGGAGGAGTATAACGCCAACCGGGATGCGCGGTAAAAACTGAATCGGAAACTCCCCCAGTCTGCTGCGCAGACAGCCCCCTCTGGGATGGGGCCTCTGGCGAAACCGGAAACTTTCCCGTCATGCCAAGGGCTCCCTCCCCGAGGGAGCTGACTTTGCGCAGCAAAGGCTGAGGGAGTTTTTGTTTGCTCCTCATTTTTCCCGCAAAAACTCACAAATCACTTTCCAAACGTAAGATTTTGCGTTATTCTATACTTATCTGTATTTATAAAGAAAAGAGAGGTGCACGGCTATGGTGCAATATCTCGCAAAACGCATCGGGCGCTCCATTCTGACCCTGTTCGTCATTGTGACGCTGGTGTTCTGCCTGCTGCGGCTCATGCCGGTGGAAGGCTACTTTGCAAACTACGAAAAAATGACCGAGGCACAGATCCAGGCCGGGCTGCAGTCCATGGGCCTGCTGGACCCGCTGCCGGTGCAGATCGGCCATTTCTGGCGGGATGCGCTGCACGGTGATCTGGGCGTGAGCCACATTTACAAGCTCAACGCTCCCGTGACCAAGATCCTTGCCCAGAAGCTGCCCATTTCCATCGAAATGGGTGTGCTGGCCATGCTGCTGAGCCTTGTGCTGGGCATCCCGCTGGGCCTTGTCATGGGCCGTTATAAGGGTCGCTGGCCGGATAAGCTGGGCACGGCATTCATCGTGCTCATTCAGGCGGTACCTGCGGCAGTGTACTTTTTGTATATCCAGATGTACGGCACCACCGCCATGGGCGTGGGCCTGCTGTTCGATGCCGCCAACTGGCGCTATTGGGTGCTGCCGGTGTGCAGCATGAGCCTTGCAAACCTTGCGTTCTACGCCATGTGGCTGCGCCGCTATATGGTGGACGAGAGCAACAAGGACTACGTCAAGCTGGCCCGCGCCAAGGGCGTGAGCGAGAACAATATCGCCCTGCACCACGTATTCCGCAACGCCATGGTGCCGCTGGTGCAGTACATTCCCTCCGCATTCCTGAACACCGTCGTCGGCTCCATCTACATCGAAAGCCTGTACAGCATCCCGGGCATGGGCGGCCTGCTGGTCACCTGTGTGCAGCGCCACGACAACACCATGGTGCAGGGCATCGTGCTGCTGTACGCCTGCGTGGGCATCATCGGCCTGATTTTGGGCGATGTGCTCATGGTGCTCATTGACCCCCGCATCAACTTTGGCAAGAAAGAAGGTGGACGCTGATGCTCTCTTTTCTGAAACGCGAAAAATCGAAGCAGCTGGAGGATCAGCTGAATGCTGCTCAGGCACAGCGCCGCACCGGCTGGGAAAATCTGCCGGAGGATGAGCTGTTCACCCCCGCCGGGTTCAGTGAGGAACAGGCCGAAGCCACCGCCAGCTCCAACTACAGCTACTGGGGCAGCACCTTCCGTGCCTTTTTCAAGAACAAGTTCGCCGTGGCCCTGCTGATCGCGCTGGTGGTCGTGGTTGCCTTTGCCTTCATCCAGCCCCACCTGCCCGGTCAGGCAGACCCGAACCTGTGCGCCGTGGACCCTGTGACCGGCATCCAGTACCGCAACATCGCCCCCGGGCAGGACGGCTTTATCTGGGGTTCCAACTCCATCGGTCAGGACCTGTGGGCACGCATCTGGGCCGGTGCACGCACCAGTCTGACTATCGCCTTCTTCGTGGCCCTCATCGAAGCGGTGGTGGGCATTACCGCCGGTGTGCTGTGGGGCTATGTGCGCGGGCTGGACTTTGTGTTCACCGAGCTGTACAACATCTTTGATAACATTCCCACCGCCATCGTGCTGATCCTCATTTCCTATGTAGCCACCCCCAGCATCTGGACCATGGTCCTTGGCATGGCCATCAAGGGCTGGATCGAAATGGCACGCTTCATCCGCAACCAGATCCTCATTATCCGCGACCGGGATTATAATGTGGCTTCCCGCTGCATCGGCACGCCCACCATCCGCATCGTGCTGCGCAACCTGCTGCCCTACCTCGTCTCGGTCATCATGCTGCGCATGGCCCTCACCATCCCGGAAGCCATTGGCAACGAGGTGTTCATCACCTACATCGGTCTGGGCCTGTCCGTGGAGACCCCCTCGCTGGGCAACCTGGTCAACGACGGCCGCAAGGTGATGATGCAGGCCGGGCTGCGCTACCAGCTGCTGTATCCCACCCTCATCCTGAGCTTTGTTACCATTGCGTTCTATCTGATCGGCAACGCCTTCTCGGATGCTGCCGATCCGAAAAACCATCTGCAGTAAGGAGGGGATATCATGGAACACAACCAGCTCATTCTCTCCGCAAAAGATGTCAACATCCAGTTCAACCTGCGTGGAAAAGTGCTGCATGCCATCCGTGGCATCGATCTTGACCTCTATCAGGGAGAGGTGCTTGCCATCGTAGGCGAGAGCGGCTCCGGCAAGAGCGTTTTTACCAAGAGCTTCATGGGCCTGCTGGATGCCAACGGCTCCATTACCAGCGGCACCATTGATTACTACGGCATGGCGGACGGCAAGCCGCTGCGCCTTTCTGACCTCAGAACCGAAAAGGACTGGCTGCGGGTACGTGGCCGCGAGATCGCCATGGTCATGCAGGACCCCATGACCAGCCTGAACCCGCTGAAGACCATCGGGGCACAGATCATGGAAGCCGTTGCCCTGCATCAGGGCTTAAAGGGTGCTGCCGCCAAGGAAAAAACGCTGGAATACCTGCGGGATGTGGGCATCTCTGACCCGGAAAAGCGCTTTAAGCAGTACCCGCACGAGTTCTCCGGCGGCATGCGCCAGCGTGTGGTCATTGCCATTGCGGTGGCCTGCAGCCCCAAGATCCTGATCTGCGACGAGCCTACCACCGCACTGGACGTGACCATTCAAGCCCAGATTTTGCAGCTTTTGAAGGAAATGCGGTTCAAGTACGATCTGACCATCGTCATGATCACCCACGATCTGGGCGTTGTGGCAAACATTGCAGACCGCGTAGCTGTGATGTACGCAGGCGACATTGTAGAGATTGGCACTGCTGACGAAATTTATTACGATCCCCGCCACCCCTACACATGGGCACTGCTTTCCAGTATGCCGCAGATGGGCGTGAAGGGCGAGGACCTGTTCAACATCGTGGGCACACCGCCAAACCTGTTTGCGGAAATTCGCGGCGATGCTTTTGCGCCCCGCAACCCGCAGGCGCTCAAGATCGATTTTGTCAAGCGCCCGCCTTACTTTAAGGTAACGCCCACCCACAAGGCTAAAACATGGCTGCTGGACCCCCGGGCGCCCAAGATCGAGCCGCCTGCTGCGGTAAAAATGCTGCGAGAGGAGGGGCTGTAAGATGGAAAATGAACGCGAAGTTCTTTTGGAAGTGAACCACCTGAACGTAACCTACGGCTCCGGCAAAAAAGCATATGAAGCTGTGCAGGATGCCAACTTTAAAATTTATAAGGGCGAGACCTTCGGCCTTGTAGGCGAAAGCGGCAGCGGCAAAACTACCATTGGCCGGGCCATCCTGCGCATTCTGCCCACCTCGGGCGGCGAGATCCTTTATAAAGGCCAGAAGATCAACGGCAGAATTTCCCGCCAGCTGGACAGGCAGATCATCAAAGAGATCCAGATGATCTTTCAGGACCCGCAGTCCTCGCTGAACGAGCGCGCCAAGGTGAGCTACATCGTGGGCGAAGGCCTGCAGAACGTCCGGCCTGATCTTTCCACCGCCCAGCAGGAGGAAAAGGTGCGTCAGGCTCTGCTGGACGTGGGTCTGCTGCCGGAATTTGCCTCCCGCTTCCCCCACGAATTTTCCGGCGGACAGCGCCAGCGCATCGGCATTGCCCGGGCCCTGATCGTGGAGCCGGAGTTCATCGTTGCCGATGAGCCCATCAGCGCACTGGATATGTCCATCCGTGCACAGGTGCTGAACCTGCTGCGCCGCCTGCAGAAGGAACGCGGCATCACCTACCTGTTCATCGCCCACGATCTTTCCGTGATGCGCTACATCTCCGACCGCATCGCCGTCATCCACAAGGGCCGCATCGTGGAGCTGGCCGGGGCCGAAGAGTTGACAGCCCACGCCATCCACCCCTATACCCGCAGCCTGCTTTCCGCCATTCCCATGCCGGACCCCCGCAGGGAGCGGCAGAAAAAGCTGCTGGTGTACGACCCCGCCATGCACGACTACTCCAGAGAGGCCCCCCAGTGGCGCGAACTGCGGCCTGAGCATTTTGTACTGTGCAGCGCTGCCGAAGCCGAGCAGTGGCTGCCGCGCTGACCCCCAACATTTCGGGCTGAATCGTTGTTTTACGGCTCTTTTACGCAACATTCAAAGTTTATTTCTTGACATTCTCCGGCAGCTCCACTACAATAGAATCTGCATCATTGATTCTGATTTTTGAGTTATTAGCGTGTTCTGACCGGCGGCTTTCATCTTCTTTGCAAAGTTGTCGGCTTTTGGCAATGAAAAGAAGAAGAAAGAAAAGAGGACTTTATTCTATGACTACTGAACAGCGTGAACCGCTCTATGCGTCCACTGCGAAGCCCTGGCTGAAGTACTATGACCAGAAATACATCGACATGCCCCTGCCCAAGTGCAGCGCCTTTGAGTATCTCTGCCATCAGAACAAAAACCACCTGAGCGAGACCGCTCTGGAGTATTATGGCCGCAAATTCACCTTTGCAGACCTCTTTGTGAATATCAAGAAAACCGCTGCCGCCTTCCGTGCTCTCGGCGTGAAAAAGGGCGACATCATCACCGTTGTCAGTGTGATGACCCCCGAGGTGATCTATGCCTTCTACGCTGTCGATATGATCGGTGCAACGCTGAATCTGGTGGACCCGCGCTACAGCGTTGAGGGCATCCACGAGTACATCGAAGAGGTAGATTCCCGCCTGCTGATCTGCCTGAATGTGACCTATGAGCGCTGCCACAAGGCAGAAAAGCGCACCAATGTGGAGCGCGTTCTGGTCATCAGCCCTGCAGACTCCCTGCCGCTGCATCTGGCCGTCGGCTACAAGCTGACCAACCCCGATAAGAACCGCTACAAGTCCAATGTGATCCACTGGAAGGACTTTATTGCACAGGGCAAGGATCAGAGCATGAACGCCGAACCCTACGACCCGCAGCACGCCTGCGTGGTGGTACACACCGGCGGCACCACCGGTTCGCCCAAGGGCGTTATGCTGACCGACGACAGCTTTAACTCTCTGGCCCACGAATTCATCGCCCAGAGCAACCTGTTCTGCCGCGGCCAGAAGCTGATGAACGTCATGCCTCCGTTCATTGCCTACGGCTATGCCTGCGGCGTGCACATGCCGCTGGTCATGGGCCTGCACGTCGTCATCATCCCCAATCTGGACCCCGACAAGCTGGGCGCACTGATCTGGAAGCACAAGCCCGAGCACATGTTCGGCGTTCCGGCCCACTACCAGCAGATGGCAGCTTCTCCGCTGCTCAAGAAGAAGAAGGATCTCTCCTTCATCCGCAACTATGCCGCCGGCGGCGACTCGCTGCCGCTGGGCGCTGAGCTGACTGTGAACGAGTTCCTGAAGGCGCACAACGTGGAATATCCGCTGGCCAAGGGCTATGGCATGACCGAGGTCGCCTCTGCCGCTACCGTTGCCGCCGGCAACGTGACCAAGCCCGGCAGCGTGGGCATTCCCATGCTGAACACGGTGGTGTCCATTTTTGAGCCTGGCACCGAGACCGAACTGCCCATCGGTGAGCGCGGCGAGATCTGCATCTGCACCCCCACCGTCATGAAGGGCTACTACAATAAGCCCGAGGAGACCGACATGATCCTGCGCCGCCATGCAGACGGCCAGATCTGGGCACACACCGGCGATGTCGGCTACATGGACGAGGACGGCTTTGTGTATCTGGATTCCCGCATCAAGCGCATGATCATCCGTCACGATGGCTTCAAGGTGTTCCCGTCCATGATCGAGAACGTCATCAGCCGCCACCCGGCCGTGCATCAGTGCTCGGTGGTGGGCTGCACCGATAAGGACCATGTGCAGGGCCGCCTGCCCTTCGTCTACGTGGTGCTGGACCCGGAAGGCGACAAGAAAAAGCGCCAGATCGTGCGGGAACTGCGCCAGCTGTGCAATGAAGAGCTGCCGGAGTATGTGCAGCCGGTGGGCTACAAGTTCATCTCCGAAATGCCCTTTACCCCTGTTGGCAAGGTGGACTACCGCAAGCTGGAAGAAGAGATCACTCCCCGCGATTACTGATCCTGAACTTCACCCTGTAATTTTTCAGACACTGAGCTCTCCCGAAAGGGAGAGCTTTTTTGTATGGAAGAAACTGCAGAATACGGACGCAGCGATGGCCGCAATTTTTTGAATTTTGTCAGTTGACAATTTTTACTTTCCATTTTATCATAGAGACAACAGCTGTGCCGCACAGGTGCAGTCATTCCAGAAAGAAGGAATTACAATGAAAAACAAAAAGTTTGCCAGCTTTCTGGCCGCAGCGGCAGCGCTTGTGCTGCTGGCCATGCCTGCATTTGCTGCCGACGAACAGACGGAGCTGCCTGCCGCCGAAGCAGCAGAGGTGCAGCAGGAGCAGACCGCAGCGCCTGCTGAGCAGGAGACCGCCCTGCCCGCCGATGCCCAGACAGCCGGCGAACCGGAGCAGCAGCTCACCTATGTGGCGCTGGGCGACAGCATCACCTCCGGTGTCGGCCTTGCCGATATGAAATACAACATCGCCCAGATCGGCTACGATCTGCAGCCGAACTTTGAGGGCTACCCTTCCCAATGCTACACCGCCCTTGTGGGCAAGGGCCTTGGGCTGGACCGCCAGCACGCCATCAATCTGGGCCTGCCCGGCCTGATGAGCCCTGACATGCTGGATATGGTGCAGAACAGCGCCATGCCCAAGATGAATCAGGCTTCCGGCGCATATTACGTCTACCCGGAATATCAGGAGTATCTGCGCAAGGCCGATATCATTTCCATCCAGATCGGCTCCAACGACGCGCTGGTGCCCTGCATCGTAGGTCTGGGCGAGGCCACCAACTGGAAGAGCGAGCAGCTTGCCGCACTGATGGTCAGCGGTGCCCTGCGTGATTTCAACTTCCAGAAGCTGGGGCTCTTCCTCGAAGCGCTGAACCGTATGACCCTTACCTTTGACGAGAGCCGCGCCACCAACCGCCTGCTGTTCCGCGGCATGGATGAGATCTGCGATCAGGCCTATACCAATGTGACCAACAGCCTGCCGCAGATCGTGGCCAGTATCCGCGCACTGAACCCGGATGCCAAAATCGTGCTGCTGGGTTACACCAATCCGGTGCCTCTGCTGCCCGCATGGAACCGCTATTTCAGCAAATTGAACCGCTTTGCCAAAGACCTTGCCGCACAGGAAGGCTTGATCTATGTGGACATTCCCCGTGCGCAGACCGCTGCCGACGGCCACCCCACCGTTAAGGGCCACCAGTACATTGCAAACCAGATTTTGAATGCTCTGAAGTGAGCTTTCCATCAAAAAAGCCTGTCTCATTTTTGCGAGACAGGCTTTTTTTGTTTGCGCTGTTCTGTTTTCAGCTCAGCCGGCCGCTTTCCACCGAAAAGCTGATATCTGCCGCAGCCATGGTAGACTTGCGGTGGGAGACCAACAGCACCGTTTTGTCTTTGCACTCTGCCCGCACAGCCTTGAGGATCACACCCTCATTCAGGCTGTCCAGATTGGAGGTAGGCTCGTCCAGCAGCAGGAAGGGTGCATCATGCAGGAAGGCACGCGCCACACCGATGCGCTGGCGCTCGCCGCCGGAAAGTGCACCGCCCAGCTCACCCACCGGGGTATCATAGCCCTTGGGCAGGCTGTGGATAAAGCCGTCCAGCGCAGCCTTTTTGCAGGCTGCTTCCACCTCTTCCCGGGTGGCATCCCGCTTTGCAATGCGGATGTTGTTCTCAATGGTACCGTCGAACAGCTCGGTCTCCTGCGTCACAAGGCTTTCCTGTTCGCGCAGGGCGGCGGTGTTCACGCGGCGGATATCCTCTGCGCCAAAGCGGATGCTGCCGCTGGATACATCCCAGAAGCGCATCAGCAGCCGCAGGAAGGTAGACTTTCCGCTGCCGGAGCGGCCGGTGATGCCCACAATCTTCTTTTCCGGAATGGTCAGGCTCAGGTCATGCAGCACCTCCTCCTTGGCATAGGCAAAGTTCACATGCTCTGCCGCAGCACCTGCAAATGCGGTGTCTGTGCCGTCGGTCACATCGGCGGTGACGGGCTGTTCGTCCAGCAGGTCCAGCACGCGGTCTGCGCTGGCGAACACCTGCGTCAGGCTGGCACCAAGGTTTGCCAGCGCCACCACCGGGCCAAAGGAGCTGAGGGCCGAAAGGGTGCACACCAGTACGCCCTCCACGCCCATTTTACCGCTCTGGTAAAGGTTCAGGCTCACACCCAGCACGGCCAGCACCGTGAGCAGGATCAAGGTGTTCGTGATGGCCACGGTCAGGCCCTCGCGGTATTTCATCGCCTTCTGCTTTTCGCCCAGCATCTCACTGTGGGCCGTGATGCCCTCGGCGCGGGCTGCGGTGTCCTGATACTGCAGGGTATCCTTCAGGCCGCGCAGGCTTTCCAGCACATAGCTGTTGGTATCGGCCAGTGCCTGACGGTACTCCCGGGCGGCACGGTCGCCGCGCTTTGCGCTCCACACCGGCAGGGCCACGCCCACCAGCAGATAGCCCGCCAGCAGCACCAGCGCAGGCAGGATGTGCCAGCTGCCCACAAAGCCCGTCATGCCGATGACGCAGATGAACGCGATGCAGATGGGCGAAATGGTGTGGGCATAGAACACCTCCAGCGCTTCGATATCGGCGGTGATGAGCGAGATCAGGTCACCGCGGTCACGGCCTTCCAGCTTTGCCGGGGTCAGACGGCGCAGCGCCCCGAACACCTTATCGCGGATCAGGGCCAGCAGCTTGAAGGCGATATAGTGATTGGACGCCTGCTCTGCATAGCGCAGAACACCGCGCAGCAGCGCAAACACCAGAATGCAGGCAAAGGCCGTGCCCACGGTCCTCACCGGGCTTGCAAGCCCCAGCGCACGCAGGATGCCAAAGCCGCCGAAGATGGTAATAAAGGTGGCGCAGAAATGGCCTGCCACCCCCATCACGATCGCTGCCAGCATGATGGGCAGCATGGGCTTTACCAGCACGATCAGCCGTCTCACAATGGCAAAGGGGCTGCGATGATTGCTCTTGTTCATGCTCAGGCATCCTCCTCTTCCAGTGTTTCCAGCTGCCGCTGTGCCAGATACAGGCGGCTGTAAGCCCCCTGCTTTGCCAGCAGCTCGGCGTGTGTGCCCTGCTCGATCACACGGCCATTGCTCATTGCATAGATGCAGTCGCTGTGCACCACGTTTGCCAGACGGTGGGAGATCAGGATGATCGTCTTTTTCCCGGCAAGGCTGTGGATGGCCTGCATGATGTCGTTCTCGCTCTCGGCATCCACGTTGGAAGTGGCTTCGTCAAACAGGTAGATGGGCGTATCGTGCAGCAGGGCGCGGGCCATGGCAAGGCGCTGGCGCTGGCCGCCGGAAAGATTGCTGCCGCCCTCATGCAGAGCGGTCTGCAGGCCGTTCTGGCTGCGGCAGAAATCGGCCAGATTCACCTGTTCCAATGCCGCCCAGAGCTGTGCCTCGTCCGCGTCCGGCTTTGCCATGCGCAGGTTGCTCTCCACCGTGCCCTTGAAGATGGCGGCGTTGTGGGGCACCAGCGTCAGGGTGCGCAGACGCTGTTCCTGCTGCAGCTCCTGCACCGGCACGCCACCCAGCGTCACGCTGCCGGTATAGCCGGTGCGGCTGCCGGACAGCAGCGCCGCAATGGTGCTTTTGCCGCAGCCACTCTCACCCACCAGCGAGACAAAACTGCCCTGCGGAATGGTAAAGGAGACATCGTTCAGGATAGTGCGGTCCTTCTCGTAACCAAAGGTGACATGCTCAAGCTTCAGAGTCGTATTCTCTCCGGGCACGCGGTCGCCGTCGGCAGGCTCTTCCGCTGCCAGAAGCTTGAAGATCTTCTCTGCCGAAGCGGCACCGTTCATGGCAATGTGGAAGTAGCTGCCCAGCAGCCGAAGCGGCAGGAAAAAGTCCGCCGCCAGCAGCACGATGGTCAATGTGGCGGTCAGGGTCAGCCGGCCTTCCGCAAATGCAGCCACCGCGCTGATGATGCCAAGGCCCGCACCGCCGTAAGCCATCAGGTCCATCAGTGTCACCGAGTTCAGCTGCATGGTGAGCACCTTCATGGTGATCCTGCGGAAGCGCTCAGCCTGCGCATTCATCTGCTCGTGCTTCCAGCCGTCGGCCTGATAAATTTTCAGGGTGGTCAGGCCCTGAATGTTCTCAAGGAAGCTGTCGCCAAGGGTGGTGTATTCGCCCCAGTAGTTTGCCAGCAGCTTTTTGGCAAACTTCTGCACTGCCACAATGGACATGGGGATCAGCGGCACGCAGCACAGCAGGATGATGGCCGACCGTGCGTGCACACCCACCAGCAGCACAAACAGGGTAACGGGTGCCAGCAGGCTGTAGAACAGCTGCGGCAGGTATTTTGCAAAGTAGGTGTCGATCTGCTCCACACCTTCGCTGGCCAGCATCACCACCTCGCTGGTGGCCGCCGTCTCGGTGTAGTTGGGGCCAAGGCGGGCAAGCTTTGCGTAGATGCTGCTGCGCAGGGTGCGCTTGACATCCTTGGAAGCCTGATCGCTCATGGCCGATGCCAGCATGGTAAAGGCAAAGCGCATGGGCACCGTGGCAAGGCAGAGCACAAGGTTCTGCCACAGCTGTGCACTGGTCAGGCTGCCTGCAAAGGCTGCGCCCACCAGCTGGGCAATGGCCCGCACAAAGATCACGTTGCACAGCATCCCCAGCCATTGGAAAGCCACATTGGCTCCCACATACCGCAGCGCACCGCGGTCAAAGGACAGCAATTTTTTGTTGATCACTGGGCTTTCTCCGTTTCTGCTTTTTCTGCATCACTGCCAAACAGACGCTCATATTCGCCGGTAAAGATGCGCTCCGGCAGTGCACTGGTCATGGCAAGGGCAGCGGTAAAGCGCTCTTCTTCGCTCAGCGGCTCACTGACCGGTGGGAAATGGGTCAGGATCGTTTTCAGCTCCCGATCCACCTGTTTTGCCACCCAGATGCCCCGGTCTGTCATATAGATCTTGCCGTAGTGCTCCTTTACGATCATGCCGCGCTCCATGAGCAGATTCATGATACGCACCACCGAGGGCTTGGTCACGCCAAGCTTTTCCGCAATGCTGCGGGAGCTGATATCCAGATGGGTCTGTGAGACTTCGTAGATCGCCAGCAGATAGCGCAGATGCGCCGACGTAAGTTCCATCCCGATCACTCTCTTTCGTTTTGATGTTACTCAAGGCTAACTTTTTTCTTTTGAAAAAAGGGCGCGAGCCGAATGTTCCAGCCCGCGCCCTTTGCGGATCATTTCAATGCTCAGTGACAGCCGCTGCAACCACTGCAGCTGCCATTGCAGCCGCCTTCGCCGCAGCCGCTGCACCCACTGCAGCCGCCGCCATGCTTGTGGGAGTGCCATGTGATCCAGCCCACACCGCCAAACACGATGACTGCCACAATGATCGTGGGCAGATTAAAATTTGCAGCGAGGAATTCCATCATACAAAACACACCCTTTCACAATGTCATGCGGTTCGATCAGATCTTGGTCACGTCGATCTTGACTTCGTTGTTGCCCGCGTACTTGTTGGGACGCACCAGCAGGTAGATGAAGGCCACCAGAACAACAGCAGCCACGATGGTGAAGAAGTTGAAGCCAATCTCACCGGTGATCAGGCCGCCCAGCTGGTACACCACCAGAGCGGCGCAGTAAGCCAGAGCGCACATATAACCAATGGCGATGGCGGTCCACTTGCCGTTGTTCATCTCGCGCTTGATGGCGCCCATAGCAGCGAAGCAGGGAGCGCACAGCAGGTTGAAGATCATGAAGGCGTAAGCCGACAGAGTGGTGTAGTCCTGCGCAACAGCAGCCCAGATCTCATCGCCGTTCTCAGACAGCTCGCCGCCGAAGTGATACAGAACACCGAAGGTACCAACCACGTTCTCCTTTGCGATCAGGCCGGAGACGGAAGCGACAGTTGCACGCCAGTTGCCGAAGCCCAGAGGTGCAAAGATCCATGCGACCTTGGTAGCGATCGCAGCCAGCACGGAGTTGTCCTGATCCTCGACCATGCCGAAGACACCATTCTCGAAGCCGAAGCCCTGCAGGAACCACAGCACAACGGTAGCGGCCAGAATGACGGAGCCTGCGCGCTTGATGAAGGACCAGCCGCGCTCCCAGGTTGCACGGAACACGTTGCCCCATGCAGGCACATGGTATGCGGGCAGCTCCATCACGAAGGGAGCGGGATCACCTGCGAAGAGCTTGGTCTTCTTCAGGATCACGCCGGAGCAGATGATGGCAGCCATGCCAATGAAGTAAGCAGAGACAGCCACCAGAGAAGAACCGCCGAACATCGCACCTGCGATCAGGCCGATGATGGGCATCTTTGCGCCGCAGGGGATGAAGCAGGTGGTCATGATGGTCATGCGGCGGTCACGCTCGTTCTCGATGGTACGGGAAGCCATAACACCGGGCACGCCGCAGCCGGTACCGACCAGCACGGGGATGAAGCTTTTACCGGACAGGCCGAACTTGCGGAAGATACGGTCCATGATGAAGGCGACACGGGACATATAGCCCACATCCTCCAGAATGGACAGCAGGAAAAACAGCACCAGCATCTGGGGAACGAAGCCCAGAACTGCGCCGACACCGGCAACGATGCCGTCCATGATCAGGCCGTACAGCCAGCCTGCCACGCCGATGCTCTCCAGCAAGCCGCCCAGAGCATTGGGAACAATTTCACCGAACAGGACATCGTTGGTCCAGTCGGTGGCAAAGGTACCAATGGCCCAGCCGCCGTCTGCAATGGAGGTGCCCATGGACAGGGAGTACATCAGGAACATGACCAGTGCGAAGATGGGCAGAGCCAAAATACGGTTGGTCACGATCTGGTCGATCTTATCGGAAACGGTCAGGTGCTCCACGCGGGCCTTTTTCTTAACAGCTTTGCCCACGACGGTGTTGATATATGCATAGCGCTGGTTGGTGATGATGCTCTCAGCGTCATCGTCCATCTCCGCTTCGCAGTCCTTGATGTGCTGGTCGATGTGGTCGGTCAGGCTCTTGTCGAGCTTCAGCTCGTCCATGACCTTCTCGTCGCGCTCGAACAGCTTGACGGCATACCAGCGCAGGAAGCGGTCATCCACCTTGCCCTGAATGGACTCTTCGATGTGGGCAATGGCGTGCTCCACGCTGCCGGTGAACACATGGGGCAGCTCAGCAGCCTTGGTAGCCTTTGCAGCAGCCACAGCAGCCTTTGCAGCAGCCTCGGTGCCCTCGCCCTTCAGTGCGCTGATTTCAACAGCCTGACAGCCCAGCTCTGCGCTCAGCTTCTTCAGGTCGATCTTATCACCGTTCTTGCGCACCAGATCGATCATGTTCACAGCCATGACCACCGGGATACCCAGCTCGATCAGCTGGGTGGTCAGGTACAGGTTACGCTCAATGTTGGTACCATCGATGATGTTCAGGATGGCATCGGGCTTCTCCTTGACCAGATAAGTACGGGAAACCACTTCTTCCAGCGTGTACGGAGACAGCGAGTAGATGCCGGGCAGGTCCTGAATGATAACATCCTTATCGCCCTTCAGCTTGCCTTCCTTCTTTTCCACCGTAACGCCGGGCCAGTTGCCGACATACTGGTTGGAGCCGGTCAGATTGTTGAACAGGGTCGTTTTACCGCAGTTCGGGTTGCCGGCAAGTGCAATTTTAATGCTCATTGCTTAATCCTTCCTCCCTTTGGGATCAGACTACTTCGATCATTTCAGCATCGGCCTTGCGCACGCTCAGCTCGTAGTTGCGCACGGTCAGCTCCATGGGGTCACCCAGAGGTGCCACCTTGCGGACATAAATCTCAACACCCTTGGTGATGCCCATGTCCATGATGCGGCGCTTGACCGGGCCTTCACCGTGCAGCTTTGCCACAGTAGCGGTCTCGCCGACCTTTACGTCTTTCAGAGTTTTCATACTTAACCATCCTCCTCTGCTTGTCTTTATAGAGAGACTATTCCAGTTTCGGAGCAGCTCCCAAACAGCGCCGGGGCACTGTTCAGCCAATCATGATACGGTTTGCCATGGTCTTGTCCAGCGCGATGCGGCTCTCCTTGACCTGAATGATCAGGTTGCCTGCGATCTCGTTGACGACCGTTACCTCACTGTCCACCACAAAACCCAGCTCTGCCAGATGCAGCCGGATCTCGTCCTTGCCGGTGATCTTTTTGATGGTGACGGTCTCCCCTGCTTTTGCCATTGTCAAAGGCATCATACTTCCGCTTCCCTTCCTGTTTGAATCTGGGATATCGCTGCGGTTAGTCAGCCGCAACTACCAACGTGGATAGTTTACGCTCACTAACCTTTTATGTCAATAGTTTTTTCACAATTAAAAGTTAGTTCATATGAACAAACAATTTTTCTGCCCGATTTTTTCCGTTTTTTCACCACAATCAACAACAACTAACTCAAATTATTGAATCAAAGTTAGCCATTGTTTACATTTTCTTGTTCTTTTTGGGCGGCATCTTGTAAACTATCACAAAGCTTTTTCTCTGCTCTGCTGTGCTCTTTTGCTGCAAATGACACAGCCGCGTGGTACAGTGGTCAGTCTGCACCGCGCGGCCGCATGTCAAAAGGAGGATTTCTTTCCTGCCAGTGCGTGGACACCAGCAGGTGCCAGGATAAAAAGAGAGTATTTGAAAAGAGAATGACAAATTTTAAGCCGCCACGGCAAGGCGGAGAATGGGCGTTCCACTGTGGAACAGCCGCAGATAGACTGCTGTGCACTTGCTCAGCTGGTCAAAGTGCTTCTGCGCTGCATCCGGGTCGCCATAGGACTTCCAGCAGCCGCAGCAGGTAAAGTTCTTGCCGCGGTTCTCGATAAAGCCCACAACATCGCCCAGTGGATAGCCAAGGAACACCCCGATCTCATGCGGAAATTCTGCCGAACAGCACAGCTTGCGGGAAAGCTGAGTGAGCATATTGCCCACATCCGGTGCTTCGCCCGCTTCCGGCAGGCGGTAGCCCTCCTGCCGCAGAAAGCTCTGCACCTTTTCATCTGCCAGCACGGCAGCCAGCCTGCTTTCGCGGTAGACATACACAAGATATCGGTGGTTGAGCACGCAGCCCTTGAGCACCCGCACACGCAGGCCCTTGGGGTTCAGCTGAGTGTTCCAGTTTTTCACCCGGCGCGCAAGGTCGGCGCAGTCGCGGGTCTCATAGCGGAACAGGCCTGCCGGTTTCAGGCTGGCCAGCACCGGGGCACACTGTTCGATCATGACCGTCTCAAAATTACGCTCCATGTCTGTGCCCTCCCGCCTTGTTTCTCCGGGCTATTGTTCCCCGGATGCGCCGTGGTTATAAGTTAGATATTTCTAACCCTGATTCCAAAAAAGAAGCAGCTTTGCGCGGAGCATTCAAGGCTTCGGTCTGCCGATCTGTTTCTTGCGGTTAGGTATTTCTAACGTGACTGTATCTTACCACAGCGGTGGGCCGTTGTCAACACTTTTCTTGAAAAAAGTTATTCGTGGCAAACCACGGTTTTCTCCACCTCGCTTTTTGTGCATTCTACCGTTTTGGCGCAGGCTGTGGTATAATAAGGAAAACCCTCTCAGGCGCTAACGCGCCAGCTCCCCCGAAGGGGGAGCTCTTTATAGAGTCAGCGCATTCAAAAGCTCTCCCCTTCGGGAGAGCTGGCATTGCGCAGCAATGACTGAGAGGGTTCTATCTTATAAAAGGAGCACGCATCCATGCCACAGAACATTGCACCGCCGGGCCTGATCTCCCTTCTTGCCGCCGCACTGGCACAGCAGCCCACAAAGCCGCTGGTGCTGGCGCTGGATGGCCGCTGCGGCAGCGGCAAGACCACCCTTGCAAATACGCTGGCCCGGCAGTTCCCGGCCAGCATCACCCTGCACACCGATGATTTTTACCTGCCGCCTGCACAGCGCATCCGCGGCTGGGAGAAAACGCCCTGCGCCAATATGGACCTTGACCGCCTGCGGGACGAAGCCCTGCGCCCAGCCTACGAGGGCCAGCCGGTGCAGTACCGTGCCTATTCCTGCCGCGAGGGTGCGTACCTGCCCGCGCGGGAGCTGGCCGCGCAGCCGCTGGTGATTTTGGAGGGCAGCTACAGCCACCACCCGCTGCTGACCGGCTGCGAAACGCTGCGGGTGTTCCTGACCTGCGCAAAAGAAGAGCAGACCCACCGCCTGCAGGCGCGGGAGGGGGAGCGATATGTAAACTTTGCCGCCCGGTGGGTGCCGCTGGAGGAGGGCTATTTTGCCCAGTACCACATTGCGGAGACGGCAGATTTTGTGGTAGACACCACCCAAGGCGGGACGATTTGAAATGGCTTCTGCTTCGCTCTAGCCATTATCAGCGGAAGAATTATTTTTATTTGTAGTTCCGAAACGCCTGCGGGCGTTTCGGAACTACTTTTTCACGGGGAGGGGGCTCCCTTTTTGCGCACCTTGCCCAAAAAGGCGGGAAATATTTTTCTCTCCCCCTGCCCCCCTGCGGGAATGGGGGGTTATTTTGCATCAAGTCGCACTTGCGGGGAGGGGGTAGCATCTGTTAAACTTATAGTCACGAAGAAAGCAACGCCACGCTACAACAAAGAACGGAGAATGACCCTTATGAAAAAACTGGCAAGACTGACCGCCCTTTTGCTCACCGGTGCGCTGCTGGCGCTGACCGCCTGCGGGGCTGCGCCGCTTGCGCCGGAGCAGCAGGCAAAGCAGCGGCTGCTGGGCGAGATCAACAGCTACCGCGCGACCCTTGAGTTTGCTGCGCCGCTTGAGGAAGTAAAACAGCTCTCTGATGCCGAGCAGATCTGGGTAGAGCAGTTCCGCGCCGCCGGCAAGACCGAGCTGCCAGAGAGCACAACGAACGAAACCCATCAGAAATGGGCAAGCATGACCGGGAACTGGACGCGTTGTGATACTTTCGGCTTGGGTATGAAGAAAGATGCGAGTGGCGAGTTGATCGACATTCTGCTTGCCAAGGTTCCAGCCAATACCCCGGAGGGCAAGGCAGAGCTGTCGGAAGCCTTGAAGCATCCTGCCTTTAATCGCAGCGCTTGCACGAAAATCGGCATTGCCGTTGTGACCATTGACGGGCAGATGTACTGGACCTGCAGCGTGTATTCCTGATTTTCCCTTTCCCCCACAGAACAACACCCCTTGAACCAAACAAAGCCGGACAGCTTGCGGGCTGTCCGGCTTTTGATTTTGCTTGGTTTACAGGCTGTTACTTATTCTTGTACATATCCTGATAGTAGTTCTGGTAATCACCGCTGGTGACATGGTCCATCCACTCCTGATGGTTCAGGTACCAGTCAATGGTCAGCACGATGCCCTTTTCAAAGGGGGTCTCGGGGTACCAGCCCAGATCGTTCTTGATCTTGGTGGGGTCGATGCCGTAGCGGCGGTCGTGGCCCAGACGGTCGGCAACGTGCTTGATGAGGTCCTCGCTGATGCCCTCGTCCTGCAGGCGGTCATGCAACTGGTTGATGATGGTCTTGACGATGAAGATGTTGGGGCGCTCGTTGTGGCCGCCCACGTTGTACACCTCGCCGACCTTGCCGCCGTTGGCTACCATGTCGATGGCCTTGCAGTGATCTTCCACATACAGCCAGTCGCGGATCTGCATACCGTCGCCGTAGACGGGCAGCTGCTTGTGGTGCTTGACGTTGTTGATCATCAGGGGGATCAGCTTCTCCGGGAACTGGTAAGGGCCGTAGTTGTTGGAGCAGCGAGTGATGTTCACGGGCATGCCGTAGGTATCGTGGAATGCCATAACGAACATATCGGCGCTGGCCTTGGAGGAAGAATAGGGGCTGTGGGGGCACAGGGGGGTGGTCTCCATAAAGTAGCCGTCCGCACCCAGTGCGCCGTACACCTCATCGGTGGACACCTGCAGGTACTTCTTGCCCTCTTTCCAAGTCTTGGCATCGGCATCATACCATGCTTCCTTGGCGCGCTGCAGCAGGTTGACGGTGCCCATCACGTTGCTCTGCACAAAAATTTCGGGGTTCTTGATGGAGCGGTCCACGTGGCTCTCGGCGGCAAAGTTGATGACGTAATCGAAATCGTACTTCCGGAACAGGCCTTCCACCAGCTCCTTGTCGCAGATATCGCCCTGCACGAACACATGGCGGGGGTCGCCCTCCACATCCTTCAGGTTTTCCAGATTGCCGGCGTAGGTCAGCTTATCCAGATTGACCAGCAGGATCTCCGGGTATTTCTTGAGCATATAATGCACAAAGTTGGAGCCAATAAAACCGGCGCAGCCGGTGATCAGATAGGTTTTCATAGGTTCAATTTCCTCTTTTCAGTCTTTCATCCCATTGTCGCCGTCCCAGTGGGCGAAGAAGCAGGCCAGAGCGTCTCTCCAGTCGCGCACATCGTTGCCCACGGTGCAGCGCAGCATCCGGTTGTCCAGTGCGCTCCACTTGGGGCGGTCGGCGCTTTCCGGGTGCTTTGCCTTGTATTCCTCGCTGGTGCAGGGTGCCACAGCGGCATCCACGCCGGACAGGCGGATGATCTCGGACGCAAAATCATACCACGAGCAGATGCCCTCGCCGGTGCAGTGATACAGGCCGTACTCGTGGGTGACGCACAGCTGCAGGATCTCGTGGGCCAGATCCACCGCGTTGGTGGGGTTGCCGCACTGGTCATTGACCACTTCCAGCTTGCCAAACTTCTTGCCTGCGTTCACGATGGTCTTGACGAAGTTTTTGCCGTAGTAGCTGTAGAGCCACGCGGTGCGCACGATGAAGTGACGGTGGCAGAACTGCTCCACATACTTTTCGCCCATGAGCTTGGTAGAGCCATATGCGCTGATGGGGCCGGGAATGGTGGCTTCGTCCTGTGCAACGCCGCCGTTCTCACGGCCGGAGAACACATAATCGGTGGAGACGTGTACCAGTCGTGCACCGGTCTTTTCCGCTGCCTGTGCCAGATTGCGGGGGCCGAGGGCGTTTGCCTTGAAGGCGGCATCATGGTTCACTTCGCAGCCGTCCACATTGGTGTAGGCAGCGCAGTTGATGATGACATCCGGGCGGTTGCGGCGGATGAACTCGTCCACCATTTTGTAGTTGGAGATATCCAGATCCGGCAGGTCCACGGCGATCACCGTGGCATTGAGCAGCTTTTCGGGGATGGGGCCGATCTCGCTGCGGCCTTCGCGCAGCTGCTTGAGGATCTCGGTGCCTAGCTGACCCTTGCAGCCGGTAACAATGATTTTCATATGGGTATGCCTCTCTTTTGCTTAATAGCGCAGCTTGCCGTCTGCAACGTTCTTCAGGTGCTGGCCGTAAGGACTCTTGCCGTAGCGCTCAGCGCTTTCCAGCAGGGTGTCGCGGTCGATCCAGCCGTACTTGAAGGCGATCTCTTCCGGCGCACTGATCTTGATGCCCTGGCGCTTCTCGATCATGCGCACAAAATCGGCTGCTTCCACCAGACTGTCCATGGTGCCGGTGTCCAGCCATGCAAAACCGCGGCCCAGCAGCTGAACATCCAGCTCGTCCTTCTTCAGATACATGTCGTTCAGGGTGGTGATCTCCAGCTCGCCGCGGGCAGAGGGCTTGACCTGCTTTGCCATCTTCACGACCTCTTTGTTATAGAAGTACAGGCCGGTGATGGCGTAGTTGGACTTGGGATGCTGAGGCTTTTCCTCCACGCTGAGCACCTTGCCGTCCTTGTCGAACTCCACGATGCCAAAGCGTTCCGGGTCCTGCACATAGTAGCCGAACACGGTGCAGCGGCCTTTGTTTTCCGCATTGGCAGCGGCGGTCTTGAGGATCTTGGAGAAGCCGTTGCCGTAGAAGATGTTATCGCCCAGGATCATGGCGCAGCAGTCGTCGCCAATGAACTCTTCACCCAGAATGAAGGCCTGTGCCAGACCGTCCGGAGAGGGCTGAACTTTATACTGCAGATGGATGCCGTACTGGCTGCCATCACCCAGCAGCGCCTCAAAGCGAGGCGTATCGGTCGGGGTGGAGATGATCAGGATGTCCTGAATGCCTGCCAGCATCAGCGTGGACAGAGGATAATAGATCATCGGCTTGTCGTAGACCGGCAGCAGCTGTTTGCTGGTGACCATGGTCAGCGGGTAAAGCCGGGTGCCGGCACCGCCGGCAAGAATGATACCTTTCATATTTGTGCACTCCTTTAAAATAGATTGAAAAGTTGTGCAGCTGTACGCCGCCCAGACGGGAGACCGCCCGGATGACGTATGGATTCAAAGCGGAGCTGCGTCCGCTGTAAACAAATTCAGGAGCCGCTCCCCCCTGCCCAAAATGGCAAAATGGGAATAACAGTTCACTTTATTTTACTATCAAATCACACAAAAAGCAAGAAAGAACGGCTTTCCCGAAAAATTTTCCGGAAAAGCCGTTCTGAAACTCCTTCAATCTCGCATTTGTTCCGCCCAAAAGGCCCCCTCTCCGAGGGGGCTGGCAATGCCGCAGGCATTGACTGGGGGAGTTACCACGCAAAGCCCCACTTGGAGAAATAGCGCAGCAGGCTGTGCAGCTGCCACAGAAAAGGCTTCAGGCTGCGGTGCGCCGCGCGGTGCCATGCATGGATGGCGGTGTACTGGGGCACCAGATACGCCTTGCCCCGGGTGCGCATCTTCTGGGTCAGGTCAGCGTCCTCCACATACATGAAGTAGTCCTCATCAAAGCCGCCCACGGCCTTGAAGGCTGCAGTATCCACCGCCGAGAAGCTGCCGGTGCAGAACTCGATCTCGGTGGGGCTGGTCAGGTCTTTGTCCGCCATGAGATAGCGCTCGTTGTACTTTGCCCAGAATTTCAGGCAGGGCAGCTGGCGGTACACCATGGCCCGCACACTGCACCGGCGCAGCGGCAGACGCTGGGGCCGCCCGTCCGGGAAGGTGAGTGCGGGCCGCGCCATCACCACGCCGGGGTGCTGTGCCATCCAGTCCGCAAGGTCACTGAGGGTGTCCTCCGTCAGCTGGATGTCCGGATTCAGGATGAAGTGCACCCGGCTTTGCAGCAGGCTGAGCACCGTGTTGTGGCCGGTGCCAAAGCCGCCGTTCTCTGTGCGGCAGAGCACCTCCACCTTCTGGTCCTTGCGGATGTGCAGGGTGCCGTCCTTCGCAGCCTTTGCAAGGCACTGGCCGCTGCCGTCCGGGCTGGCGTTGTCCACCAGATACAGTGTCAGCGGGTGGCGGCGGGTGCAGTCCAGCACGGTCTGTGCCGCCCTGAGCGCTTCATCCGCGCCGTTATAAACTACAATACAAGCAGAAAGTTCCATGTCGTTCACTCCAGCGGTTTGATGTCAAAGCTGAAGTCCTCTTTCATCAGGTCAAAGTTCGGGTTCATGCAGGGGTCGCCTGCGGCCAGCTGCTTTGCCCACCGCTTCTGGAAGCGCTCCACCTCCGAGATAAAGCGCTTGCGCTTGACCGGGTTCTCGTCCAGACCGCGGCTCTTGCTCTCGTAGTGGTACAGCTGTGCAAACGGAGTGAACACGTTGGTATAGCCCGCTTCGCGCACGCGCACGCAGAAGTCCACGTCGTTGAAGGCCACAGCAAAGCTCTCGTCCAGACCGTTCACCTGCTCGTAGACGCTCCTGCGCACCATCAGGCAGGCGGCAGTGACCGCATACACATCCTGTGCATAGACCAGACGTCCCATATAGCCGGGGTGGCCCACCGGGAAGTTCTTGTGCATGTGGGCCGCAAGGGTCAAAAAGCCGAAGCCGATGCCCGCGTGCTGGATAGTGTTGTCCGGATAAAGCAGCTTTGCGCCCACGCAGCCCACACGGTCCTGCTGGGCGTACATGAGCATTTCCTCGATCCAGCGCGGAGAAATGACCTCGGTATCGTTGTTGAGCAGCAGCAGGTATTCGCCGGTGGCTTCCTTTGCGCCAAAGTTGTTCAGGGCGCTGTAGTTGAAGCCGGTGCCCTGCCATGTGATCACCTTCAGGTTCTTGTGCTCCTTCTGCAGCTTTTCATAGCAGCGGAAGGTGGCAGGCTCCCTGCTGTTGTTCTCGATGACGATGATCTCAAGATCCTCATAGGTGCTCCTGCGGTAGATGGACTCCACGCAGGTGCGCAGGTCGGAAGAATGGTCGCAGCTAGGGATCAGGATGCTGACCCGGCCCGGCTTTGTGATGGTATAGTCCGTCTTATAGAAGCCCGGCGTACCCGGGATCATGGAAACTTCATCCACCGGCACACCCACACGCTCGTAGTGAGCATACAGAGCCTTGACCGCAGCTTCCAGACAGTAGGTCTTGGCCGAAATGTTGCTTGCCACGCTGGTGGGGCTGGAGCGCCAGTAGTACAGCAGGTGCGGGATATGCACGATCTTGTGCGCCTTTTCAGTCAGGCGCAGGTAGAGGTCATAGTCCTGACTGCCGTTGTAGGCTGCACGCTCATCGCCGCCCACAGCGGCCAGCAGCTTTGCGCTGAACACGCTCAGGTGGCAGATATAGTTGTTGGAGCGCAGATTATCCAGCATATAATCCGGCTTGAAATGGTAAACGGTCAGATGGTCGATGTCGCCCTCAAAGGTCACTTCATCCGTATACACAAAGTCTGCGCCCTGTTCGGCAATGGCCTGTGCCACGTACCACAGAGCACAGGGGTGCAGGATATCATCGTGGTCCAGCAGGGCGATGAACTCGCCCGTTGCCAGCGCAAAGCCCTGATTGGTGTTGCCCGCAATGCCCTCGTTCTTTTCCAGCTTCTGGTAACGGATGCGGGGGTCTTCCGCAGCACGGGCTGCTACGGTCTGGCCCACCGTCTCGTCCTGACCGGCATCCACAAGGCACAGCTCCCAGTTCTGATAGGTCTGGTTCTGCACCGAGTCCAGCAGCTCCACCAGAAACTGCTGCGGCGTATTGTACAGCGGCACCACAATGCTGATGCGCGGCGCGGCGGGCTGGTCGGCCGCCTGCCTTACCAGCAGCTCTGCGCTGGCAAAGCGGTCGGCGCGCATGGTCCTGCCCGGGAACAGCTTCGCATATTCCTTTTTGGCCTTTGCCTGCGCACGCACGCCGGAAATGCCCACCCGGCGCAGCTGGCCCAGAAAGACGAACGGCGGGAAGGTGTGTGCCAGCTGACGGCCCTTGCTGACAAAGTAGCGCAGCGGCCAGCTCATCTTCCAGAAAGTAGAGCTGGTCACATTGTTCAGTGTCTTTTCCAGATCCTGCTCATGGCTGCGGCTCAGCGAAAGATCGCTGCGCAGACGCTCCAGCTGAGCCGTCTGCTCTTCGCCGGTGCGCTCGGCCTGCTGCATCCGCTCTCGCAGATCGTCCAGCGTCATCTCGTAGCCTGCCAGCAGCTGCTGTGCATCCTGCACAGCGGCGCTGCGGCAGAACAGCGCGGTCTGCTGGGCTTTGCCACGGTTCTTCCACTCAAAATCCCGATACAGGCCCTGTGCGGCCAACTGCTTTGCACAGTCAGCCATGGCCGATGCATCGGTGCATACCAGCAGCACCTGTGCACACTGCAGTGCGGGCAGATCCACCCATTCCGGGTCCTCCACCACCAGCAGGGCAGCGGTGCCCTGCTCTGCATTCTCCGGCAGCAGCTGTGCGCCGGCCTTTTCCAGTGCTTCGGCCAGTGCGCCGCTGCCGCCCAGCACCTGAATGCTGGCAGGGGTCAGCTCCCGCACGATGCGCTGCGCCAGTGCACGGCAGCGCTCGGCCTGTCGTTTGGTTTCTTTTTCCTGATCCATTCCAATCTCCGCTCCTATGGAACTTTTTTATCTTAAAATGATCTCTCAAAAAATCACACGATTTATAGTATACCAAATCCGGCATGATTTGAGAAGGTTTTGCGCGCATTTCTTTGCAGTTTTCCACTGCTTACCAGTGGAACAGGCTGTGTAGCCAGCCAAAGAGCCCACCGCCGGAGCTGCCGGAAGCGGAAATGCTCACACCCGTGTAGTAGTGGCTCAGGATCTCCCGGTAGCCCATGCCCTGCTCCTGTGCGTAACCCACAGCACCGCACTGGCTCATGCCCACGCCATGGCCAAAGCCGTAATAGGTCATGCAGGGAGTGCCGCTTTCGTCCGCGCCAAAGTCGAAGCAGTAACGGGAGGAAACGAACTGGCCGATATAGCGGTAGCTGCGGCCATTGGAAACAAAGGTGTTGTACTGCACAAAGCCGCCCAGATCCTTGTGGGTGGTGTCGGCGTTGACGTAGGGCTCGCCGGTGCGGCTGTCGTTATACTCTTTATAGGTATAATCTTTTCCGATGACCCGGCGCAGCTTGTTGTGGTACTGCTCCTCGTAGGGGCTCTCCACGCTCTGCAGATACGGCACATCGGTGCCCCATGCGTCCCGGCTGGAGCAGGTGCCGTACACGCCGGTCTGGGTGTTGTAGCCCGCACTGGCCGACCACACGGCGTCGCAGACGCTGCCGTTGTAGGTAAGGATCTCATTTTTCACCGGTTCCACCGCCCTGCGGATGGCTTCCCGTGCCGAGGACGGGATCTGATCCACCGGAGTGTAGATGAGCGCATTGGCAGAGGAGCCGTACTGCTTGTGGTATTCCAGATAGGAATGGATGGCCACCGCCTGCGCCTTCCACGCCTGCTGGGCGGCGCTGGCGCTGACATAGCTGCCAATGGAGCCAAGCTCCGTGTAGGTAATGCCCACAAGACAGTCCACAAGGTTCAGCGTGACATTGCGCTGCAGGCCTTTTCCCTTGATGTTGAGGTAAGGCATGGTGATGGTATCACTGGTGCCAAAGAGCCATGCAAGGCAGTTTTCCTCCTCGGCAGGGATCAAGGTCGTGTCCGCGCCACCCATAGTGGTGGCTGCCGAAGCCGCCGGGACCAGCACGCAAACGCACAGCGCTGCTGCCAGCACAAACGCCGCCGCGCGGCGCACAAACCGATGCAGATGTTTCAAAAGTGATCTCCTCCTGTTTTTTGCAGATTTCCGACTGTGTTTTTTACAGTGTAACACAGCCTGCGCCTGCGGGCAAGGACTGGACTTTCGTTTTCACATCTGGACAAAGAAGAAACCGGAGGGCCTTTCCCGTTCGGGCAGCTCTCCGGTCTGATTTATAAGGTCTCCGGCCGACGACGCATGGCATCGTCGATCTCGTTCTCGATCTCCCGCAGGCAGTCCAGCAGCACCGGATTGAACGCCCCGGCCTCGCCGGTGCAAAGCATCTGCACTGCAGCCGCGCAGGGTACCGGCGGCTGGCTTCCGCTGCCAGTAGTCAGCGTTTCGTAGGCATCCGCAAGGCCGACCACCTGTGCCGCAATGGGGATCTGTTCGCCAACCAGCTGGTCCGGGTAGCCGCTGCCGTCGTACCGCTCGTGGTGCCAGCGGCAGATCTGATAGGCTACCCGCACAAAATCTTCGTCGCGGTAGGCATCCAGCTCTTCCAGCATCCGTGCACCCAGCAGGGTATGCTGGCGCATGGTTTCTTCATCCTCCGGCGTGCGCGGCTCCGGGCTGTTCAGGACCTGTTCCCCGATCTCCATTTTGCCAATGTCGTGCAGCACCGAGGCCATGCTGATGGTACGGCGCATCTCCTGCGTCAGGGGGTAAGTCTCGGTCTTTTGCACCAGATGGTCCAGCAGCATTCCGGTCAGGGTGCTGATGTGCTGCACATGGGTGCGGCTCTCGCCGTTGCGTCGCTCCACCACCCGGCTCAGAATGCCGATCATCATTTGGCTGCGCTTTTCCTTTTGCGACACCTGATCCGCCACCATGGCGCTCAGGCGGCGCTGCTTTGCATACATGCGGATGGTGTTGGTAATGCGCTGATACACCACCCTTGCATCAAAGGGGCGGCTGATATAATCGGACGCACCCAGATCAAAGGCGCGGCGCACCGTGTCCACATTGTCCTCGCTGGAGATCATGATGACCGGGATCTCTTCCAGCATTCCGCGCTGGCTCATGGCTTCCAGCACGGTAAAGCCGTCAATGCCGGTCATGTGGATATCCAGCAGCACAACGGAGATGCCGGTGGGGTTCTGTTCCAGCAGGCGCAGGCAGTCCTCGCCGGAAGCCGCTTCGGCAGTGTCGAACTGGCTGTTCAGCATCTGGCTGAGCAGCATCCGGTTCATGGCCGAGTCGTCCACGATGAGCACACTCTGGCGGCTGTGGGTGGGCTGCAGGGCGTGCGGCTCCGGCTGACGCTCGGTGATCACGGTGTTTTTCTGGATGCGTGCATAGTGCATCAGCCGTTCCGCGTGCTGCACCGCATCGTCCACATTTTCGTCGTCGATCCACACGCCGCCAATGCTGGCTGACATGCGGATGCGGGAGTAGCCCGGCACGCTGGCCGCCTGCAGCTGCAGACGGATCTGTTCCAGACGCGGGCTGAGCTGTTCCTGCCGGATGTCCGGCAGCAGCAAAAGCAGCCTGCCGCCGTCGTAGCGGATCAGGCGGTCTTTTTCCGAAAGGCCGCGCCGGATGGTGCTTACCGCCGTTTCCAGCACGCTGTTGCCTGCACCGGAGCCGTAAACATCGTTGGAGAACTTCAGATCGTCCATATCCAGCATCGCCACACCGGCGGTAATGCTGCGGTAGCGATAGTTTTCATCATAATAGGTGCGGTTGTAGGCACCGGTCAGCGGGTCGCGGTAGCGCTTTTCCCGCTCGTCGGTAATACTGTTGAGCAGCCGCTCACCGTTTTCCGGGTCCAACAGAACGCTGCGGTCGATCTTGCGGGTCAGCTCCAGCACACAGAGTTGGCCATCCACCTGCACACAGCTGGCCGTGATCTCGTACAGCTCCTGCCCAAAGTATTCCAGCCTTGTTTTCCGGGTGTTCTTTTCCAGCGCCTGCCTTGCCACGCAGTTTTCACACGGACGGCTGCGCCGCCACTGGGCATAGCAGGGCGCGCTGCCCTTTTTGCCGCCCTGCACCTCGTCCGCCTTCATCAGGCGCACCGTCATGAACACCTTGCGGAGCTGGCGCATTTCCTCTTCCATCTGCTGGCGTGTTCTGTCTTTTTTGCTCATCATCGCATATCCCCCGCTGCAAAACCGCGCGTTTTGGGCCGCACGGCATTCCTTCACGAATAACATTATACTATTTTTTACCAGAATACGTCAATCTTCACCCCTTGCAGCCTGCGGTGCGGAATGTGTCGTTTTGATCCTGTAAAATCAACGTAAGCTCTTTATTTTTGTCAAATTTCCTCATCAGACGCCGTACTGTGCCGCACAAAGCGACGCAAATTGGGGAGTGCAGTTTTCCGGCCGTCTGCTGCCCGCTCTGCCCGGGAACAGTCCACGTGTTTCCGCCGGAAACTCAGTCTTGATTTTGTGCGCAGAATCCGCTATAATAGTAACGTTCTTTTGAATTGCGTATCAGCCGGTGTGTCGGAATGGCAGACGAGGGGGACTCAAAATCCGCTTCGTGATTTTTCGTGTCTGTGCGAGAAATTTACGAGTATTCGTTGAATTTTGAGAGTTTGTCGAAGCAGGATTTCTTACATCCCTCCTGAACATCCCTCCAATCTTCAGAAACCGGTACTAATGTATCAAAATTGAATATAAGCCGATGTGGCGGAATGGCAGACGCAAACGACTCAAAATCGTTCGGGAAACCATGTGGGTTCGAGTCCCACCATCGGCACTCCATCATAAAACAGCTTAGAATCGAAAGATTTTGGGCTGTTTTTCTTTTTCTGCTCAGTTTCTTATACTTTGGTGTTTTCCGGGAAGATATTAACGATTGCATTCGCCGAGGATACCTTACTGGAGAAATCCAGATGTGTATAAATGTTGCTTGTTGTGCTGATGTCACTGTGACCCAGCCACTCCTGAATCTCCTTCAGGCTCACGCCATTGGCATAGAGCAGACTGGCACAACTATGGCGCAGATCGTGAAAGCGGATACGCTTCATCTGGTGTGCTACCAGAAAATCTGGGAAATGCTGGCTCAGGAAATCTGGCCGAATCCGCTTTCCCATCGGGTCTACATAGATATAGTCAAGATAATCGGTGCAATAGCTTTTGCCGCAGACCTTCCGATTCTGCTCCTGCTCCTTTTTCATTTTATTGAGCATCTGCTCACAGGCAGGGATTAGGGGAAGTGTCCGGCAGCTCGACTTTGTTTTTGTCTTATCTCGTGCGATTTCCGTTACTGTTCCGTTGATCTTTGCGGTCACAACCGTATGCTGAATGCTGATTTTCTTGTTCTCAAAGTCAATGGCATCCCATTTCAAACCAACAATTTCACTGCGCCGCAGCCCGTAGAATGCAGCCATGATGACGCCAAACTCCGAAGGGTCACCTTGAATCACCTTGAAAAGTTGCTCCAGTTCTTCACCGCTGTAAATCTCCGACTTGAACTTTTCCTTACGAGGACGTTCAACGCGATCTGCCGGGTTGGAACGGATCATGCCGATTTGAAAAGCATACTGTAAGCATTTGCGGATGTTGGCGTGATAGTGAATGACGGTGTTTGCCGTAAGGCCACAATCCAACTCATGCTGGTAGAAGTCTTGGATGTATTTGGGATGCTGTTCCATATCCTGCAATGTATAGTGGAGCGGTTCAAAATATGGGACGATCTTGTGAATGATTGCTCTTTCATAGCTGGTATAGGTTGTGATTTCCACTCGTGACTTCATCATTTTCAACCAGTCCGTGATGAAGTCGGTGAAAAGTACCGGGGAGTTATCAAGGCAGGGGTCAACTTCTTTGATGGGGCTGACCTTCAGCCAATTATTGGCAACGGCATATTGCAGGGCATCGGTCAACTCCTTGTGCCAATCAAGAAGCTGCTGTACACTGGCCTCCTCCTGCTGACGCTCGTAGCGGAAGAACGTTTCCAGATCGCGCGGAGAGAGTGCTTTCAAAGACAGCCGCTTCTTTTCAAAGTATGGGACAACTACTCTTCCCAGATCATAAGCATATCTGCCATAGGTTTCGGGCGGAAGGTTCATCACACTTTCCCGAAGCCAGCGGTTCAGATATTCCGATACCGGCAGGTCGGAAACCTGCTGCATCGTTTCAGGGTTAAACTCTTTTTGTGTTTTACGCAACAGAGATTCAGCTCTTTTTTTGTTTCCTTTAACCGGAAGTCCTGTGCTGATGGATTTGGTTCTGCGCTTTCCATTTGTGTCTTTCCAGCTCAGAATCATCTGATACATACCGTTTTGTTCTCTTAAATGTCCGGCCACATTTGTCATAGTGATGCTCCTTTCTGTTCGTAGCCAAACGTCCTTTGCTTAGGCATCATAAGTTTAGAAGACTCTGGAGTGTTTTGCAAGGATGGCGCAAGAGAGTTTGAAAGGCGCATCCCTCCAAGTTGCCGATTCTGATCGATCAGGTACTCTACCACGCAGAGTTTTGGTATCTTATAACTGCGTCCTACACGCGCCGAGTGGATCTTATTCTGCTTGACCAGCAGATACGCATTCTTCCGGCAGATGCCAAGCATTTCCTGAAGAATGTCTACGGATACCACATCCGGGTAATCCTTGAACATCATCATGTACCGCTCTGTCTTGCGGTCGGGCTCTTCCTGAATCAAAGTGCAGGCTGCGATCTCGCTCATTCCGGTCCTCTCCTTTCCAGTTCAATATGTCAATTATTTGAAAGAAAATACTATATGTAAAGAGCGATGGCCTTTTCCGGGAACCATCTCACTTGCCAAAGGAGATATTTGAGCTTAGAACTTCATCGGCAGTGCGTCTTTCCTGCACTTGCCGTTGTAGGTGGTGTAGATGGGGTAAACGTACCGCCGCCAGCCCGGAAGCTTGGCGGGGTTATCCCGGCTGACACGGTAGAGCTCCATGGGATGGACGCCGCTCAGCGCACGGACAAGCCGCTCCTCGCTGTACTGCCCATGATACAGCTGCACAAAGTACATCACGCCCCGCAGGACAGCCGCCCGGAAGGAATCCGGTTTGCCCTCCCACGCTTCCACGATGTGCCGCAGAGCTTCGCAGTAGATCTCTTCGCCCAGCTGGTCGTACAGCTTCAGCGCCGTGCCCACGCAGCCGATGCGGTAGTCGCTCAGCTGCATACTGTCGTAGTTGAGGGAAAGCCCCGCCCGGTTAGTGGCTGCGACAAACGCCTTGGAAGGCGCATCGCCGCCCACCACCTTGGCGCGCAGCTTGATGCCCGCCGACAGGGGTGCGGCGTGACCGTTCTGCTCGGCAAAGAGCAGGGCTTCCTGCTCCATCGTCAGACCGGTGTAGACCTTGCAGAGGATCGGGCGGTCCTCGCCGCCGTTGAGGAGGATGCAGCCCTCGATGGTGTGCTGCCCATCCATTACATAGTACCTGCCGTTGCGGAAGCTGACCTTCGGCTCGTTAACGATGTACTCGTTGAAGTCCCTTGCAATCAGCTCCACCCTCTTGCGCTCTACGCCCCGCTGGTAGATCTCGCGGGGATAGATCAGCTTGCTGCTGTGGATGACCGAAAGCTGGTACGGCGGGTTGATACCAATGAAAGTATTGTTGTCGTTCAGGCGCATCGCATTTCCTCCTTGATTCTCCAAATGTACTTCTCGGCTTCCTCTAAGATCTCAGTCACCTGCTGCTTCCGCTTCGGGCTGGTGAGCAGGCTGGGATTGAAGGTGAAGCTATATTCGAGCCGCTGGATCATGGCATGAACCGCGGATTGCAGTTCGGTGTACAGCATCATTTCCTCGATGCTTCCGGCGTTCTCAAAGGACGACCGGATGGGCGTATAGGGGTAGACAGGCGGTTTGCCATCCACCACCTCAGGCGGCGCATAAACCGCCGTAGAGCGCCGGATAGGCTCTATCTGCTGGATGCTGCCCATAGGGTTCAGCGCAAGGCTGATGCGAACCGCATCATCCACCCGGCGCATCTCCTCTGGGGTCAGATGCCCCAGATACTTCAGTGCCCGGCTTTTGTCGATGGTGAAGATCTGCTCTGCCTGCACAACGGACGGCATATTCAACCCTGCGTTTTCCAACAGGCAGTGGGTCGGCTGGTTTACTTTCTTTTCCGCCTTGCTTGTCATGGTCGCAACGATCAGGGTCGGAGAGTGATAATTGCCCACGTCATTCTGAAGAATGACCGCCGGGCGGTCACCGTGCTGTTCCGAGCCGGTGCTCGCCCCGAAATGGGTGAAGAAGATGTCTCCGCGTTGGAATTTCCAGTTTTGCTGCAAAATTGTACCTCCATGTTGTTATGTGCAAAGCCCGCTGCCGGATGTTCCGCAACGAGCTTCGTTCAAGGTATGGTGGTATGGTTGGGTCAGCGGTGCATGACCACATAATCATAGCCGCGCCGCATCTGGCAGACGGTGCATGTGTCCATGCTCCGGTCTGGGCTGGGTACAAGCGCGATTTTGAAAGCCTTTGCATCCACAAAGTGCCGCAGACAGGTACCGCAGAGAGTTCGGATGGACTTGACCATCTCAGGGGTCAGCTCCATCTCCTCGTAGATCTCCTGCTCGCGCACCGTGGGGTTCAACTCGTCCATAAAAGTGTCCTCCTATGTATCAAAAGTGAATATTCGGATAAAGAATAAATAAGAGTACGTAAAAAAACGGGAACTGCCGGATGCGTGGAACGTACCCGACAGTTCCCGGATCAATATGATTAAAGGTCTCGCATATTCGCCCTCGGCTCCCTGCGAGTGGGGCATGAACATCTGGCAGCGGACTTGTACCGCTTCATTGGCATTTCAGCCACCCCGTCTGCTTTGTGACCGGGCCGCGAATTACGGAAGTATCATTATCGGAGTACCAGATGACGGAACTATTCAGTTTTCAAGGTCCCTGAGGTCGGACGTTTCGCCCTGCGGCAGGTGCCGCTTGGGAAATTGTCCTCTCACTTGGTAGCCGACGAGAAAGGTCAATTCGTAGCATTGAAATTGAAGTTTTTCAAAAATTTAGTAATTCTCTTGATTTTGATACTAATAGTGGGCCGAGATACGCCGTAGACTTTAGAAATTTCAGTGATGTCGTATCCCTCGTAAGCGTACATGGTGATGATTTCCAAATCTTCGGTTTTCAAAGTTTCGAGTGCAGTAAGCAACTGCTCGTTCTCAATCTCACCAATCCATGCAAAACGGCTTTTAGTTTCGTGGTAAGTATCTGTCACGGTAATCGCATCCTGATAGCGTAGCATCAAAGGCGACGCTTCTTCCTCAGAGCTTTCATACGCAGGAGCGGTGAATTCCTGCGTCCGCTCGATAAAGGTACGCTCCGAATTGAATTGCTGACGGTCATAATCGTACATCTTCTGGATGGCCTCTTTCGTCATTCCCGCAGCTGCGTACTCGATGCGCAACTTTTCCCAGTGTGCTTCAAACTTCTTCAACTCATAGCCTTTATTAAAAGACATCGTAAACCTCCAAATTTTCGATAAGTCGTAAAAAGTCGAAAATTTGGAAGGCTACGGATATTTCGCCGCTTGGGGCATCCATGAAAAACGGACAAACATAAAGCCTGCTCCTTTTTACGGGAGCAGGCTACCTGAAGGCTAAAAAAATAGCCGGACAACCAACTAACAGAGCGGTTCTAAAGCAGAATCACTCTATCAGCTGTTGCCCGGCTATTTGGTGCGCGTTTCATACATTGCCTTGCGGCAATGGCCCGTTGCTCGGTGACGAACAGTCCATATTCAGGGTGCAATGCACCCGATTTTTGAAATTGTGGTTTGTCTAAAAAAGTCAGCGTCTGCGGTAGGCTAAGTCAACTGTTGCTATGTTACCGCACTTGAGGCACTTTATGCTGATAGAGCCTGAACAGCTCTCGTTTTTTTGGTAGAGCTTGTGTCCGCAAACCGGACAAAACCTCCAGCCAATGCTGAATTGTGCCTGCTGTATATTGTTCAGCGGTTTACTCTTAAAAGAGCGATTATTTGACCAAGTCATATTATTCTCCAAATCGAATGACGTCCAATGGATGGCAGTGGATGGGTTTTCCGTTGATGACCTGCATCTGCTGTAATCTGATCCTGATCGCAGACCACGATACCCCGATCCGTGCAGCCATCTCCAGAATTCTTTCATAGTTCGGGTCCGATGCGGATTTGTACAGGATTCCATTTGGCAGGCACAGCGCTGCACGTTCTATTTCGGCGTTGACCAGAAATGTTGGCATCAGCAGCTCCGCTGCAAGGGTATTCGCCTGCCATTCTTCCCATGAGGGCTGTCCGTTTCGTTCCCGATAGGCAATGTGCCCACGGCACTTGACTGCTTTTCCGTAGTCGTTCGGAAACAGGTCAGCCAGTATATGGTGCGCCGCTTCATGCGCTATCGTGAAATTCCGGCATCCGGTGCAGCTGTCTGACGCAAGGGCGGAATCGATTACAACGTCCTTCGGCATGAACACCTCCACAAGCTTTGTCCCGTCCCCCAAGGTTACGGTAAAACCGCATTTCTGGAAAACAGTCAGTCCTAGAATACTTCCATCGCTGCATAGCGGCAGCATTTTCACATTCAGCCCAAGAACAGAACTTGCGAGCCGTTCAGGGTCAATGGGTTCTGGGTCATCTTTACTGATCCCGAAACGGGTATAGTACTGGTCGATATACTTACCCGCTATGTGCGAAAGATCTGCGCGGGATAAGTATCTTGCCATTACGAAGCACAGCTTTCCGGCACGGAGCAGTAGGCTTCCACGAACCACTTGCCCCGTTCAAGCCAAAGATTCCGCTTCTGACCGCAGATCAGGCAGGTGAAGCAGTGACCTTTTCCGCCTAGGCGTGATGTCCCATGTTTGACTGCCAAGACACGATCAATTCCATAAGTGTGAGCCTTGTCATAGTTTATGGCAAGAGGGCGGATCTTACCGTCAGGAGTAAAACGAACGTCCACTTCGACGTATCTTTTCTCACGGCGAAGGTTGTAATCACCACACATCAGAATTCCTCCTTTTTGCGGATTTATCAAAACACGGCGTGCATTACTTGCGAATCATACTGCGTGCCACGAGCTGTTTTTCGTTCAACAGCGGAACGGACACTGTATGTTTTTTCCACTCATCCATAGAGCAGGTCACTGCTTTGCACAGACGGCATTTTGTCCAGCCACCGGTTTCATCAAGATCCACATCATAATTCATGGTTCCGCACATTGGACATCTTACATTTTCTTTTCTCATAGTATCACCTCGCAAAAAAACGCCAAACAAACACAATCCCATACGAAAATAACACCAAAAGGCTGTTATTTGTGGATTTGGTTTGATTATACACCCACTTTATGGAGATGTCAATTACGCATTTATCGCCATTTTAGAGATTTCCTGTTGATTTCTTATATTTTCTATACTATAATAGAGCTACCGGATCACAAAGGAGTGTTCTTGTTATGAAAAAGAAAACCACGCTCACTAAAATGCACATAGCCCCATCCACAGTGCGCTATGATGCAGTCGCTGCGAGGGATAGCAATGAGGTTGGTCAGATTCTCGCAGGCACACGAAAAAGGAATGGCTATTCACTTGTAACTTTCTCTGAACTTCTCCGTCACTATGGCGTCGATGTCAGTGATAAAGGAATCAGCAAATGGGAAAAAGGCTATACCACTCCTAGCATCTACCAACTAGTTGCAATCTGCTACGCATTGAACATCAAGGAGGGTCCTTCCTACTTTACAAAGAACTTCCAGAAACCCGCCCTTCTAAATGACATCGGGCAAAAAAAAGTCGCTGAGTACGAAATGGACTTGATTGCATCCCGGCGCTACCAGCCAGACGCAGAAGAGCCCGCGGAAATCGACTACATAATGATGCCTGTATCAGAGTTGCCAGTATCGGCAGGTCTAGGAGCTTTTCTTGAGGG
>NZ_FMFG01000094.1:0-941 GCF_900066275.1 uncultured Faecalibacterium sp.
GATGATGGTTACAGCGGTACGAACTCTGACCGCCCTGCCTTTCAGGAACTTCTGGATGATATCCGGGAAGGAAAGGTGGCAACAGTCATTACCAAAGACCAGTCCCGACTTGGACGCAACCACATCGAAACCGGAACGTATATGGAAATCTTCTTTCCTGAGCACGGTGTCCGCTATATTGCAATCAACGATGGTTATGATTCCAACGAGCAATCCCAGATGGATATTGCTCCGTTCAGAAACATCATCAATGAAATGTACGCCAAAGACACTTCCCGAAAAATCAAGAGTGCCCTTCGGACACGCAAGAAAAGCGGAAAGTATATCTCCAGCAACGCACCGTTTGGCTACCAGAAAGACCCTGCCGACCACAATCACCTTGTGATTGACCCGAACACCGCCCCTGTTGTTGAGTACATCTATTCAATGGCAGAGGAAGGGCTGGGGCTTCACCGCATCGCCAAGCGGCTCCACGATGAAAAAGTTCTGAAGCCGTGTTACTACAAGAAAGAGATGTTTGGCCGCTTTATTGATGATGAAAAGATGTATGATTGGGATAATGCCTATATCAGTCAGGTTCTGCACAGCCCGGTCTACGCCGGACACATCATCTACGAAGCCAAGCCCACCGTGTCCATGAAATCCAAAAAGCGACGTTATATTCCGTTTGAAGAACGTGCCATCGTTCCGAATACACATGAAGCAATCATCCCACAAGACCGTTGGGAGAACGTGCAGCGCATCCTTTACAGCCGTTCTGGCTGCTTTATGTGTGATAAGACCGACTACGACAATATTTTCAAGGGAATTATCCGCTGTGCAGACTGCGGCAGAACGATGTTAGTCAAGGTTGAGCACAGGCGCAAACGCAACAGTGTTCTGGATCAGACCTTTTATTGTTGCAGCACTTATCGGAAATATGGTGCGAAAGCCTGTGACTC